>CAUDDU010000099.1 GCA_958448375.1 uncultured Collinsella sp. | reverse complement strand
TGGGCGCCATAACGCAGGCCTGCGTGCCGCTATCGGCAGCCACAGCTAGCGCGCAGGCGGCAACGGCGGTCTTACCGGTACCGACATCGCCCAGCAGCAGACGGTTCATCACGCGCCCGCCATCGCACATGTCATGCAGGATGTCTTGGAATGCGGCCTCCTGCTCGTCGCTCAGCGAAAACGGAAGGGCCTGTTTAAGCGCGCCCAGATGCTCGCCCGCGGTGTGGGCATAGGGCACCACATCGACCAGGCCACCGTCGTTGCGCAGACGCAGCGCCAGCTGCAGGTAGAGGCACTCCTCGTAGGCAAGACGCCGGCGTGCGATGTCGCGCTCAGCCATGCTCGAGGGAAAGTGGATCGAACGCAACGCGCGGGCATTGCTCATGAGCTTCCGCTTTGCGCGCAGCGGCGCGGGAATCGGATCGAACGGATTGCCGACGACCTCGAGCGCGCCGCTTACGATGCGGCGCATCCACGCCTGGCTCACGCCATCGCTCACGTAATGGACCGGCAGAATGGTGCCTGCGGCGCGCCTGTCCTCGAGCTTTTCAAAGTGGGGCGAGGCCATCTGTTTAAAGCCGTAGGCAAACTCGACCTTGCCCATCACGGCCAGGCGGTCGCCCTGCTTAAGCTGCTGAGCAATCCAGGGCTGGCGGAAAAAGGCGACCTGCAGCACGCCCGTCTCGTCAACAAGTGAGACCTCAGTCACCTGCATGCGCGGACGCGGCTGCTTTTTGACGATACGGTCGACCGTGGCGACGATGGTGCACACGGTACCGATGGGCGCCATCTCGATAGACCAAGAACGGGTAAAGTCGAGGTATCGATGAGGGATATGGAGAAGGAGGTCCCCCACCGTCCGAATTCCCAGACGGCGAAGGGCCTCCTCACGTTTACCCGAAACATATTTGAGTCGCGCGATATCCTCGTCGAGCGCATTGCTCTGGGCAAAGCGCTCCGAGACGCGCGGCACGGAGCACAGCTCGGACATGGGCAGTTGCCTACTCGATCGAGAAGATCACGGGATAGAGCGGCTGCTCGCCACGATGGGCGTCGATCTCCAGATCGGGCTGAGCCTCCTCGATGGCGTCGACGATCTCCTGGAAGGCCTCATCGGACAGCTCCTCGCCGGCCAGAATCGTCAGCGCGTCGCCCTCCTCTTCCTCCTGCATGCGGTTGATGCAGTCGAGCGTGACCTGTTTCACGTCGGAGCCGACCACGTCGATGGAGCCGGCGATGATACCCATGACGTCACCGGAGTGAATCGGCGAGCCATCAGATGCGCTGGAGTCGCGCACGGCGCGGGTGACCTCGCCATCGCGAACCTCGCTGATGGCGTCGACCATGGCGGCGACGGCGTCCTCGAGCTCGGAATCGGGCAGGACCGCGAACAGCGCGGAGAACGCCTGCGGAACGGTCTTGGTGGGAACAACGGCAACCTTCTTGTCCGTGCAGGCAGAAGCGGCAGCCTCGGCAGCCATGCGGATGTTGCCGTTATTGGGCAGGATGATGACCGAGGTCGCGTTGACCTGGTCCACCGCGCCCAGCAGGTCGGCGGTCGAGGGATTCATAGTCTGGCCACCGGAGACGACCACGTCGACGCCAAGGGACTTGAGGATGTCAGCCTCGCCGGAACCGGCGGCAACGGCGACAAAGCCCAGCGCCTTGGCGGGCTCGGCGGCCTTTTCCTGATCCTCGTGGATCTTGGCGGTACGGTCGTGGGCCTCCATCTCCATGTTGTGGATAAAGACCTCATAGATCTGACCGAGCTGCAGCATGTGCTCGAGCACCAGGTTGGGGGTGTTGGAGTGCACATGGATCTTGTAGTCGGGATAGGCGCCCACGAGCAGCTCACAGTCGCCCATGGAGCCTAGGAACTTAAGGCACTCGTCCTCGTCAAACGGGGCGTCGGCCTTAAAGAGGAACTCGTTGCAGTAGCGGAACTCCGAGCCCTCCCAGTCGTCGTTAGCCTCGATCTCAACACGGCCAAGAGCGGCATCGCGGGCAGAGCCGGCGGAGTCAAACGTGGCGGAGAAATCCTCGACAACGGTGCTGCGGCCGAGCGCAGCGGCAACAAAGTTCTCCAGGAAGATGGCAAAGCCAAAGGCGCCGGAGTCGACCACGCCGTTCTCCTTCAGAACGGGCAACAGGTCGGGTGTGCGGGCGACGGACTGGTACGCCTCAACGACGATGGCATCGAGCGCATCCTCAGCCGAGAACTTCTTCTTCTCGCACTCATCGGCCTTGGTCGAGACATCGCGCAGGACCGTGAGGATCGTGCCCTCGATGGGCTTGCGGACAGCCTGGAAGGCAACCTTGACGGCACGACGGAAGGCGAAGGCAATGTTGGCGGACGTAATAGGCTCGTCGGCAGAGACAAGGCCCTCGGCCACGCCGCGCAGAATCTGCGACGTGATAACGCCAGAGTTACCGCGGGCACCCATCAGGGAGCCGTGGGTGATGGCGCCGGCGATGGCCTCCATATCGGCATCGGCAGGAAGGGCGGAGAGCTCCTTGGTCACCGAGGCAAGCGTGAGCGACATGTTGGTACCGGTGTCGCCGTCGGGTACGGGGAAGACGTTGAGCTTGTTGATCTCCTCGGCCTTGTCGGAAACGGCAGCCGCAGCGATCGGAAAACAGGTGCGAATGGTCTTTGCAATCATGGGTATTTGAATCTCCGTTTTCGGATGCTAGTTCAGACGGCTCTTGAGCGCGTCGATATGGATGCCGATCTTAAGGCTGGCGGGATCGATCTGGGCGATCTCCTGCAGGGTGAAGGCAACGGAGCTCGAAAGATTGTGGCAGACGGACTTCATGTTGACGCCGTTCTCGAGCACGACGTGAAGATCGACCGTAAGGCCGTTCTCGTCGGCGGAGACAAGCACGCCCTTGCGGAGGCGCTGACCGGCAAGCAGGCGCACGCTCTCGGCGCCCTGGAGCTGCTCAGCCATACCGACAACGCCATAGCACGTCATCGCGGCATAACCGGCAATATCGGCAATAACGTCGTTCGAGACGCTCAGGCTGCCGTTAATGGTCTCAGACACAAGAATCTCCTTTTCTTGGTGCTCGCGGCACCATGTCGTGGGAGCAATCATTGCATTATTCTACAACGACCGCGCCATGTTGAGGTGGCGGGCCTCGGGATTACATCCTCGACACGAAATGTTGATACGGTAACGTTCGCGAACGGCGATCGCGGCATGAAAAAACCCGCCGCATATGCGACGGGTTTTGTAACCTGGCTCCCCGGGTAGGACTCGAACCTACAACAGCGCGGTTAACAGCCGCGTGCTCTACCATTGAGCTACCGAGGAATAGGTGCGTGCTCTCAAGCAACGAAGTTTATTATACGGACGAATCAGCTTAGGGCAAGAACTTTTTTAAGAAATTTTCCGACCTAATCATTGGGGACGTTCTTAAACGACTAGTCATTCAAGAACGTCCCCAACGACTACATGAAAGCGCCCCCAAGCGAATGTGCTTGAGGGCGCCTCTTGCTTGACTAGCTCTCGATATAGTCCTTCAGCTTGCTGCTACGGCTGGGATGGCGGAGCTTGGCCAGGGTCTTGGACTCGATCTGGCGGATGCGCTCGCGCGTGACGCCAAACTCACGACCGACTTCCTCGAGCGTGCGGGGATGTCCGTCGACAAGGCCAAAGCGCAGTTCGATAACCTTGCGCTCACGATCGGCAAGCGAATCGAGCACCTGGGTGAGCTGCTCCTGCAGCATAGAGAAGCTGGCCGCATCGGGCGGAACGATAGCCTGGGAGTCCTCGATGAAGTCGCCCAGCTGGGAATCCTCTTCCTCGCCGATGGGGGTCTCGAGCGACACGGGCTCCTGCGAGATCTTCTGGATCTCGCGGACGCGGTCGGCGCTCATGTCCATCTCGGCACCGATCTCTTCGGGGGTCGGGTCGCGGCCCAGGTCCTGAAGGAGCTGACGCTGCACGCGGACGAGTTTGTTGATAGTCTCGACCATGTGCACGGGAATACGGATGGTACGGGCCTGGTCGGCGATAGCGCGCGTAATGGCCTGACGGATCCACCACGTGGCGTACGTGGAGAACTTAAAGCCCTTCTGGTAGTCGAACTTCTCGACGGCGCGGATCAGACCGAGGTTGCCCTCCTGAATCAGGTCGAGGAACAGCATGCCGCGACCGACATAGCGCTTGGCGATGGAGACGACCAGACGAAGGTTTGCGCTGATGAGCGCCTGCTTGGCTTCGAGGCCCACGTTCTCAATGCGCGTAAGACGACGCATCTCGGCACGCGTGAGTTCGAGCTCACCAGCATCGGCAGCCTCGAGCTTCTCGGTAGCCTCGAGACCGGCCTCGATCTTCATAGCCAGATCGACCTCTTCGGAGGCGGTCAACAGGTCGACCTTGCCGATCTCCTTGAGGTACATACGGACCGGGTCGCCGGTCAGCATCACCGTGGAGGCATCGATGCCACGCACGCGGGAGCGTGAACGGGACGTGCGCACGGTGCGCTTCTTCTTGTTCTTGGAAGAACCCATCTCAGCGTCGGCCTGACGGGCCATCTTGAGCTCGTGATCGTCGAGCGAGCCGGAATCGTGCTCGTCGTCGTCATCGAAATCGTCGGTATCGGTATCGGTATCGGTATCGTCATCGTCGACACCCATGGGGGCGTCGTCGTTACCGCTCGCGGAGATAATCTGGATGCCGCTGTTGCGCAGCGCGGAATACACCGCGGTGAGCTGCTCGTCAGAAACATCGATATCCTTCAGGGCGACCTGAATCTCGTCCTCGGTTACCGAAGTCCTGTTTGAGCCGTTGCCCATGAGCTTTGCAACGTAGGATTCCAGCCCAGTACCCGTGCTCT
>CAUDDU010000098.1 GCA_958448375.1 uncultured Collinsella sp. | reverse complement strand
GTGCTTTGGCTGAAAGAATAAGTTGGTGTGCGGAGCTTTGCTCCGCACATTTGGGATGGGAGCTCCTCGGGGACGGGGCGGGCGCCTGCCGCCATATATGAACTTTATCGCGAGTTCCGCACGAACAGGAGGCCACTTAATGTGGCCTCCGTCGTGAGCAGGACTGTAGAGCAGGAAACCTAAGCCGGTGTCCCCGCTCTCCCGGGGCCGGCGGAACTAATTGTTCAGCATGCGGTCGAAGCTTCCCGAGTCGCCATCCCGATAGTCGGCGGTCATCAGGATCTCCTGTGGAATGCGTCCGCCCTCGCGCAGCACGTTGCGGAACTGCACGCGCGTGACCATGGGCAGATCCTTGATCGTCGCCGCCAGGTTCTGCGGCACACCCTGGTTGGCAGCTGCGGGCTCGCACTCTCCGCCGGCCTTCACGCGACGCTTGTGCTCGGCAAGCATGGCGCGATACATACCGGCATGCAGGCGAATCTCTACCACATTGGCGTTACGGGTCTGCTCGACAATGCGCGCGCCCTCTCGATCGATGTCGCCCACGTAGTAGACATAGTTAAAGCGATAGCCGATCTCGGCCAGATAATCATCCAGTGCATGCGAGACGCTCGCCTTGCAGCCACCGCCAAAGATCACGCCACCCACCTTGGTGCCAAAGAGCTTGGCGTGCTTGCGGCCGCGCAGGAGCTTGACGATTTCGTCATAGGTGTCCAGGTTCTCGACCATAATGAACGGCTTGTCGGCGCCCAGCGTAAAGAATCCCGTAAAGGGCACGGGGCGGTTGGGGGCAACCTTAATCGCCTGCATGCTGATGCCCTTTTCGGTCATACGCCGAATCAGGCGCTCGCCGTGCTTGCCGTCAAAGGCCTTCTCATCGTTAAAAATCTGGTAGGCGCGCTGGCGACGCGAAGCGACCGGCGTGTCGGCACCGCGATTCTGTTCTATCCAAGCCTGGATGATCGCAATCTCCTCGGCAATCTTGCGGTTGGACATCTCGTTGTGCTGAGTGCGCTGCGGAGCCTTTTTGCCGTCCTTGCCCTCGACCTTAACAATTTGAGTCTGCTGCTCCTTAATCTTGGAGAGCGCCATTGGCGTAGGAACGACCTTGAGCAGCTGCCTGCCCAGGACACGGGCCAGAGCAAACGCCGAAACCTCGCCATGAGCGGGCGGCTCAGGCTGCTGGGCGGCCGCATCGTTTGCAGTCGGTTTGGGCTGCGCCTGGGATTTGCGTTTGGAATCTGCCTGAGCTTTGCGCTCTTGTTTTGGCGCGGACGGACCTTTTTGTGAGCGCTCGGGCTTGTCCCCCTTCGCCGGCTGGCGCTTGGGCTGCTCCCCCGGGGTCTCAGCCTTCGCATCCTTGTTTTGCGTCGCTGCCTTCTCGGCCACAGTCTCGGCATTTGAGCCACGACCGCCGCGGTGACGACGACGGCGGGGCTTGCTCGAAGCGCTCTCCCCTACCTGCTTATCAGCGGACTGTTGAGCTTTGACCTCGGTGTCAGCCGCAGGCTGCGACTCGGAAGGTTGCTGCTCGCGAGCCACCGGCTCAACGGTTTTCTCGGCCTGGGCAGTCGAAGCCGGCTCGCCCTTCTCCTGACGCTTTACGGGATACGCGCGTCCCGCAAAACCGCGGCCGGGACGACACGAACCCGGAGCCCTCTTGGCAGACTCCTCAATATCGTCTGCAACCTCGGAAGGCTCTTCAGCCTCATGCGCGATATCCTGCTGCGCAGCCTTAAAGTGAGCACCGCGACGACGCTTGGGCTCTTGGGCCTCCGCGGGCTTATGCTCCTGCGCGGGCTTCTGCGACTCGGCAGCAACCTCAGTCTCAACAGCCTCGGTATCGAACTCATCCCTTTGAGCAACGGCGCGACGGAAGCGCTCCTGCTGAGCACGGCGCTGCGCATCGCGCTTGCCGCCCCCGCCAAAGCCACCGCGACCCGCTTTGGCGGTAAAAGCGCGAACGACGTTCTCATCGAGCAGTTCATCGGTATCGACATGCTCGCGCGGGGCCGTTTCCACCGAAGCGGGCACCTCGACAACGTCCTCGACGGCCTCTTCGGCAGCCTCGGCAAGCTGCTCCTGGGCATCACTTATCTCGGCATGAATGGTATAGAACGCCGGACGTCCGTTAATGCCGCTGCCCTCGATCTTGGTAACGATCTTTGCCGCGATGAGTTCGTCGCGCATCGCCTTGGTGTCGCATTCCTTATCGACGGAGCGGAAAATCTGTGCCAGCGCGCTCGACTTGATTTTAAGCGCCTTGCGGCAGAGCAGGTCGTAGGCAACCAGCTTGGCGCGCTCGGCAGAAAGCGACGTCTGGCTGCTTAGACGCTCAGCCAGGGCATCGACATTATTTTGGTTATCGGAATATACCGTCTTGGCCACGGGGCCCCTTTCATATGTACACATATACGTCTATATGGTACAACGCGCGAGCCTATCCACGCAAAACATCTGCGAGAACGCCTTTGCATCACCCGTTCCCGCAAGAAAAAAGACCGAGCCCGCGCAGTCGCGGACCCGGTCTTTCCGAGTCATATGGATGGAACGGTTAGTCCATCAAGCTGACTAGGCCTTGGCGGCCTCGGCGTCGGCGGGAGCCTCGACAGCAGCGGCGCGGCCATACTCGACCTTGCCCATCTCGGACCACTCGGGCTCCTCGTCGGGCATGGAACCGGCCTCCTTGCCGAAAAACTCCTTGAGGCAGTTGACGGCAACGATGAGGCCCAGGACCATCAGCAGGACGGCGAAGACGAGCTGCAGGCCCTTGGTAGCGGCGACGGAAACGGCAGCCGTGGTGGCGGTAGCCGGGATGGTGCCGAAGAAACCGTAGGCCTGGACGGCGGTCATGCAGCCCATGGCGCTCTGGACCAGCGAAGTGAAGGTGCAGCAGAGCAGGAAGGCGACGGGCACGTAGAGCATCCAACCCTTGCGGCCGGTGCACTTGCAGAACACGGCGAGGGTGATCATGGTCATACCGCCGAGCAGCTGGTTAGAAGCACCGAAGAGCGGCCAGATGTTGGCATAGCCACCAAAGGCGAGGGCGAGGCCAGGAAGCAGGGTAACGACCGTGGCGAACCAGGGGTTGCCGAGGACCTTCATGTAGCCGGCCTTGGACTCGATGGCCAGGGCGTCGTTGGTCTGGGCAAAGAACTCGGAGAACGAGGTGCGAGCGATGCGGGCGACGGCATCGAGCGAGGTCAGGGCCAGAGCGGAAACGTTCATGGTCATGAAGACGGTTGCGAGCGTGCCGTCAACGCCGAAGGCCTGCATACCGCGGGAGATGCCAGCTGCGAAGATCTGGAACGGGGTGGAAGCGACGCCGGCGTTAAGGGCGCCGGTACCGGCGGTGTTCATGTCGGAGAACATGATGCCGGCGACGATGATGGCAAGGATGCCGACGAAGGACTCGACGACCATGGCGCCATAACCGACCTTGACGGCGTCCTGCTCCTTCTCGACCTGCTTAGAAGAGGTGCCGGAAGAAACGAGGCTGTGGAAACCGGAGAGAGCACCGCAAGCGACGGAGACGAACAGGACCGGGAACATCATGCCGGAAGCAGTGGAGAAGCCGGTGAAGACCGGAGCGGTAATAGTGGCCTGACCGTTGACGCCCAGGACGACGATGCCGAGGACAGCGCAGGCGATCATGACGATCATCATGATGGAAGTGAGGTAGTCACGCGGGGTCTTGAGCATCTGGATGGGCATAGCGCCAGCGAAGACCAGGTAGACCATGACGACGGCGAACCACTGGAACTTATCCAGGTAGACCGGGAACTGCATACCGACGGCAAACATGAGGACCATGAGCACCACGCCGGTGACGAACTCGGCAGCGCCGGTGAGGTTGAACTTCTTCTGGGCCCAACCAAAGGCGATAGCGACGAAGGTGAACAGGATGGAGATGGTACCAGCGCAGCCGGCGGCATAGGACTTGGTGAAGTCGATGGCACCGGTAGCAGCACCAGAAGCGTCAACGGCCGGGGTGAACATGAACGTCTTGCAGACCATGTCGGTGAAGGCGGCGATGACGATGATGCAGAACAGCCAGCAGAACAGCAGGAACAGGCGACGGCCGGTCTTGCCGATGTACTTCTCGATGAGCTGAGCCAGGGACTTGCCGTTGTTCTTCATCGAGGCGTACAGGGCGCCAAAGTCGTGGACGGCGCCAAAGAAGATGCCGCCGACGAGGACCCAGAGCACGACGGGCAGCCAGCCAAAGGCCATGGCGACGATCGTACCCGTAACAGGGCCAGCACCGCAGATCGAGCTGAACTGGTGCGAGAACGCGGTGAAGGCGGAGACGGGCGAGAAGCTGTTGCCGTCTTTCATGCGCTTGGCCGGCGTGAGGGCCTCTTTGTCAACGCCCCACTTGTTGGCCAGCCATCGGCCATAGCCCAGATAGCCGCAGGCGAGCACCGCCGCGGCCACAACCATGAGCAAAACTCCGTTCATTACATTTCCTCCTCTAAAAAGAACTTCCCAGACATAAAAAATGAGGGCCGTCGGTTGCGCTCGACGGCCCTCATCTTCATCAGCCGCCCGTTATCGTACGGGCTAGCTGTATGTGCTAACCCGCATCAGATAATTACTACGCTGATAATGTTTAGCTGATGCGTGAACATGTCTAAGAAATCCTCTTCGATCATGATGCGAACGATCCGTGCGTGTTCGCATCCCCCAGTGGTTGAAAAGGAGTATGAAACTTTAGTTACCTAAAGTCAACGCAAATATGTAATGAATTTTCCACTTTTTTGAATTTCTCGGTATAAAACGCCACTGACCTCGGACTTTACCCGACAAAAGTTTTTGCATGAGAGATGCTCCTCGGGGGCGGGGCGGGCGCCT
>CAUDDU010000097.1 GCA_958448375.1 uncultured Collinsella sp. | reverse complement strand
CGCTTGGCGGCGAGATCGGCGTGCCGGTTTTCCGCGGTGACGGCGCGCACCCGGTCGATATCGCCAAGGGCGCCATCCAGGAGGCCGTCGACCACCTGCGTGACGTGGTCATCGTCGATACCGCCGGTCGTTTGCAAATCGACGAGCAGATGATGCAGGAAGCCGTGGACATCAAGAAGGCCGTTAAACCCGATCAGGTGCTGATGGTCGTCGATGCCATGACCGGCCAGGATATCGTCAACGTTGTCTCGACCTTCGCCGAGCGCACCGACTTTGACGGCGTGATCATCTCCAAGCTCGACGGTGACGCTCGTGGCGGCGGCGCGCTTTCTGTGCGCCAGGTGACCGGTAAGCCCATTAAGTTCGTCAGCATGGGCGAGAAACCCGATTCACTGGAGCCGTTCTACCCCGACCGCATGGCCAAGCGAATCTTGGGCATGGGCGATGTTGTCGGCATCATCGAGAAGGCCCAGGAGGCGGCCGACGCCGAGCAGCTCGAGGCTGCCGAGCGTATGCTGCGCGAGGGCTTTACCATGAACGACATGCTCGACCAGATGAAGGCCGTCAAGAAGATGGGCGGCATGAAGGGCATCCTGGGCATGCTCCCCGGTGGCCAGCGTGCGCTTAACCAGATGGGTGGCAACCTGGACGAGGGCATCTTCGATAAGAACGAGGCCATCATCATGTCGATGACCAAGGAGGAGCGCCTGCGTCCCTCTATTATCAACGGCCAGCGCCGTGCCCGCATTGCCAAGGGCGCCGGCGTGACCCCCACCGAGGTCAATAGCCTTATGAAGCAGTGGGGCGAGATGAACAAGATGATGGGCCGCATGCGCACGATGGCCAATCAGGCACAGGCCGGCGGTAAGAAGGGCAAAAAGGGTAAGAAGGGCAAAAAGATGCGCATGCCCAATATTCCCGGCCTGGATGCCATGGGCCTGGGCGGCCTGGGCGGCTTGGGAACGGGCGGCCCCAAGTCCGATATGGATCTGCTGCGCCAGATGGAAGCGCAGATGCGCAATAAGAAATAGTGCTGTAATTCCAGCTTGATATGGCAAAGGCCACTCGGAAGCTACCGGGTGGCCTTTGTTGTTGGCTTTGATTGTTGGGTTGCGTTCAGCGTCGCGCCCCGAGCTCGCAGTGCCGTGCCGCTAGTGGCAGCCGCAGCCCTCGTGGCCCTCGTGCTCGTGATGGCCGTGGCAACCACAGGATTCGCCGTGCTCATGGGTGTGCTCGTGGTCATGGCCGTGGCAGCCGCACGTGGCCTCGCCGGTCTGTGCGAGCGTGCCTGCAATGAGGGCCTCGACGCAGGCGTCGCAGCTGCCCTGGGCGCCCGCATAGACCGTGATGCCAGTCTGTGTGAGCGCGTTGATGGCGCCGCCGCCGATGCCGCCGCAGATGAGTGTGTCGACGCCACCGTTGGCGAGCAGGCCCGCTAGGGCGCCGTGGCCGGTGCCATCGGTGCCTACGACCTGCTCGTTGAGCACCTTGCCATCCTGGATGTCGTAGATCTTGAACTGCTCGCTGCGGCCAAAGTGCATAAAGATGTTGCCGTTGTCGTACGTCGTTGCCACCCTCATGGTGCCGACCTCCTTTGCTGGCCATGCGGCCGTCGTCGTGGCGATGGGGGAGTACGCGATATTGCCGCCCTCGATGACGATAGCCCGTCCATTGACCAGCGCGTTTGCCACCTTGCGATGCGCGCGGTTGCAGATAGCCGCCACCGTGGCGCGGGCAATGCCCATGCACTGGGCGACTTCCTCTTGGTTAAGGCCTTCCAGGTCACATAGGCGTAGGACCTCGAGCTCGTCGACCGTCATGTCGATGGCGTCGCCGCTCGCCAGGCCATCGGGGGTAAAACCGCGATATTCGGGGATGATCCCGACGCGGCGCAATTTTTCTCGTCTTCCTGCCATGCACTCTCCAAATCTGACATATGTCAACAATAGAATAGCGAACCTGCGGATTTGCGCAAGGAATTTCTGGCATATGTCAGAAAATGAGGGCTTATGTTTGGGCTGTGGGGCCGCGTGCGCCTGGGCTACAATGAATCTCGCTTGTAGACGACTGACAGGAGGGTCAATGAGCAAGGCTGATCAACAGTTTGTAACCATGTGCCGCGATATTTTGGACCATGGCACCACCACCGAGGGCCAAAAGGTCCGCCCGGTGTGGGAGGACGGCACCCCTGCCTATACCATTAAAAACTTTGGCGTTACGGCACGCTACGACCTGCGTGAGGAGTTCCCCGCGCTCACCCTGCGTCGCACGGCGCTTAAGTCTGCCATGGACGAGATCCTGTGGATCTATCAAAAGAAGTCCAATAACGTGCATGACCTCAACAGCCATATTTGGGATGAGTGGGCCGACGAGACCGGCTCCATCGGCAAGGCCTACGGGTATCAGATTGGGCAGAAGAGCCATTATGCCGAAGGCGATTTCGACCAGATGGACCGCGTTCTGTACGACCTTAAGAACACGCCGTACAGCCGCCGCATTATGACGAATACCTATGTGTTTAGCGATTTGTCCGAGATGCACCTGTATCCGTGCGCCTACAGCGTGACGTATAACGTGACGCAGCGCCCGCAGGATGACAAACCGACGCTCAACATGATTCTCAACCAGCGCAGCCAGGACATTTTGGCCGCGAACAACTGGAATGTGTGCCAGTACGCCATCTTGCTGATGATGGTCGCGCAATCGGTCGATATGATTCCCGGTGAGCTGTTGCATGTGATTGCCGATGCCCACATTTATGACCGTCATGTCGATATCGTCCGCGAACTTATCGAGCGTCCGCAGTTTGCGGCGCCCAAGGTAACGCTTAACCCTGACGTGCACGATTTCTACGCGTTTACGACCGACGATCTGATTGTCGAGGGCTACGAGCACGGGCCGCAGGTCAAGAACATCCCCATTGCGGTGTAGGTGACGCTCATGACGTGTAAGCTATCTGCCATCGTCGCCGTGTGTGACGATTGGGGTATTGGGTGCGAGGGGGACATGGTGGTGTCCAATCGCGCCGACATGCGCCATTTTGTGGCCTGCACCAAGGGTTGCCCTGTTATTATGGGGCGCAAGACGCTGCTGAGTTTTCCCGGCGGGCGTCCGCTCAAGAACCGCCGCAATATCGTGCTTACGCGCGATATGGGCTTTACACGCGAGGGCGTCGACGTGGTGCATAGCGTTGACGAAGCGCTCGCTGCGGTTGCCGATGAGCCCGTTGCCTGGGTGATCGGTGGCGGCGATGTCTATCGGCAGTTTTTGCCGTACTGCGTGGAGGCCGAGGTCACGCATAACCGCTGCGTCCATCCCGTGGACACGTACTTTCCCGACTTGGACGCCGATCCTGCGTGGGAGATTGTGCAGCGTAGCGGGGTCGCGACGATTGTCGCCGGTGAGGGTGACGAGGGCGTCGATTATGAGTTCGTGACGTATCGTCGCATCGAGGCGTAAATCGCCTGGCGCGAACGGTATCATCGGGTTGATTGAATGCATGGGGCGGCGCTTAGCGTCGCCTCGTTTGGTATAGATTCGCTGCAAAGAAGGGTGCGGGCTGGCTGCTATGACTGATGCCGTTGAGGTTCTGCGAATTGATTCGCTCGAGGACGAGCGGCTCGATGCCTACGTGCGACTGACCGAGCGTGAGCTTCGCTGCGTGCTGGAGCCGCAGAAGGGCATCTTTATCGCCGAGAGCGCCAAGGTTATCGAGCGCGCGGTGCGTGCCGGATATCAGCCGGTGAGCTTTCTTTTGGGTGAACGCTGGCTCGACCAGATGATGCCGCTGTTTGAGCGCCTGGTTGTGCGCGAGGGCGCCGGCCCGGTTCCTGTGTTTGTGGCCTCCATGGAGCTCATGGAGCAGCTGACGGGCTTCAATGTGACGCGCGGCGCGTTGGCGGCTTTCCGTCGCCCGCGTCAGATTCCGGTTGATGAGTTCTTGGGCGGCGTCGTCGAGGCGGCGGGGGAGCGCCCAGTGCGCGTATGCGTTCTCGAGGGTATTGTCGACCACACCAACGTCGGCGCGATTTTCCGCTCGGCCGCCGCGCTCAATGTCGACGGCATTCTGGTGAGCCCTACGTGCTGCGATCCGCTGTATCGTCGCTCGGCTCGCGTGAGCATGGGCACGGTGTTTCAGGTTCCGTGGACTCGAATCGGCAGCGAGGCGCGCGTATGGCCGCACGACGGCCTGGCGGCGCTGCACCATGCCGGGTTCTCATGTGCCGCCATGGCGCTGACGGATGATTCCGTTTCGCTGGACGATCCGACGCTGCAGGAGATTGACCGCCTGGCGATCTTTATGGGCACCGAGGGTGCCGGCCTGGGCGCCAAGACCATTTCCGGCTGCGACCGGGCCGTGCGCATTCCGATGGCGCACGGGGTCGATTCGCTCAACGTGGCCGCGGCGAGTGCCGTCGCCTTTTGGCAGCTGTGTCCGCACGTGAGCAACGAGTATCACTACCAGCCGGGGCTGTATCACTAGGCAGATAGTTCGCACCGGGCTCTGACTCGGGGCGTTTCGGTCGCTGCCAGTCGGTGCTAAGCTGGATTTGGCTTTGGTTTTAAATTGCTGTTTTGCTGTTTGACGTATGCGTGTGGGGAGGGCGTGTGGCTAAGAAATCTACGGCTATCGATGTAACGCAGGGTGTCATTTGGCAACAGCTGCTGTCGCTGTGCGTCCCTATCTTCTTTAGCTCGTTTTTTCAGCAGGCCTACACGCTTATCGGTACCTATATTGTCGGTCAGTTTGGCGGCAAGCTCGCACTGGGTGGCATTCAAGCCACGATGGTGCTCACCGAGCTCTGCATTGGCTTTTGCGTTGGCGTCGGCGCCGGCTGCGCGGTCATTACCGGTCAGTATTTTGGCCAGCACG
>CAUDDU010000096.1 GCA_958448375.1 uncultured Collinsella sp. | reverse complement strand
GTGCCACATGCGGGTAAACTAGAACCTTATATAGAAACATTTGAACCCTAACCGCAGCAAAGGAGGCCCCATGGCATTCGATCCCATTCAAGAGGATTGCCATCGCCTCGTTCTTGAGGCCTTGCGCCGCGACAATATCCCGCTCACCGACGGTGCCGCCGTAGAGCGTCTGATGGAACAATTCACCCGCAACCCCGCACCGCTCATCGTGCACGACCGCGACCGCGCCGGGCACCTCATTGCCAAGGTGGTCGAGGCTGTCGACTACCGCATTCCCTTTATCCCTGACGATACCCAGGCAGAGCAAGAAGAGGCAGCTGCCGAGAACATGCTCCGCGAGGCAGCCGCGCTCGATCCGGCCAACTGGGATGCCCAGCGCATGCTGACCGCCCTCACCGCCGAATCCAACGAGGAATACGTGCAGTATCTGGTGTCCAAGTGCGACGAGGTGGAGCACGACCTGGCGCTCAAGATCGCCTCGGCGCAGGACCCCTACGAGCGCGAGGCCGCTGGCGACCTTATGCGCCGCCCCTACCTGCGCTGGCTTGCCGCCTTGGCATCGCGCGCCCTCATTAGCGGCCGCTACCGCATGTCGCTCGAAGCCGCAAACCGCAGCCTCGACTTTGCCCCCAACGATCCTGCCGGCGTCCGCCACACCGCGATGCTCGCCATGGCAAAGCTCGAATACCCCGCCGAGGAGCTCAAACGCTTTCGCTCTGCCCACTCCGTCCCCTATCTCGCCAACACGCCGCTGCGCCGTCGTCCCAAGGACGCGGAGCGCGACTTGGACCCATGGACGCTCATCGCGCTGATGAGCGCTGCCTGGCGCGAGCTGGACTACGAGGGCGCCGAGCAATACTTGCGCATCCTTGCGCGCTCGTGTCCACACGCAGCCGAGGCGCTCTACTTCCAAACCGAGTTTCCCGATGGCGTCTATGCCCGCGTCAACGTGGGTGCGGGCTCCACCGACGAGCTTGTCCTCGCGCTGTCCGAGGCGACGCCGGTACTGCAGGAGGGCCTGGGCGCCCCCGACAACGCCAGCTTTGCCGCCTGGGTCGCCACCAACGATATCGTGCGTTCCCAGATCGACGAGCGCATCCTGCGGGCGGCCGAGCAGGGCCTGCCGTTTAAGGGAGGAGACCTCTAATGGATCCAAGCGTCTACCTCCCCGCCTACCTGGAGCGCGCCTACCTTGCGTCGCACCCCGAACTCACCGATGCAGCACGCGAGCTTGTCCATAACGACGTGAGCGTCAACCCTCATAAGTATGCGCAGACCGAGCATGCCCAGGCGCTGCTGTCCTATGCCGGCGTTCATCGTCACCTACTCGACGAGCTTCGCCGCATCGAGGACATGGGCAGCGACGAGGAGTTTGAGCAGACGCGCAACCGCTTGTTCGACGACATGCGCGATGAGCTGCTCAAGATTGTTCGCGTCGATGCGCATGTCCTCGATGCCCAGTTGCTCGCCATCATCCTGGCGGACACGCCCGTCGATGCCTGCCTGGGCGACTTGATGAAGCTCGAGGCGAGTACGGCCGACTACCTGCAACAGAGCGTGCCCGGGTTTGATATGGAGGCCCCGCACTACTGGGCCAATAATGTTTTGGCCGACGGTGTCACCGCAGCAGACCTTACCGTGAGCGAGCCGGCTCTTATCGGGTGGCTCCACACGCTCGAGGCCATCTCGCAGCTGTGTATGGCGAGCGCTCGTTACCGCGCCGCCGCCAACTATTCTCGCCGTGTCCTTAAGGCGGAGGGCTATCCCACCCGGGCCGCCGGCACCGTGTTGCTTGCCCTCGCCCGCTTGGAAGACCAGGACGGTTTTTTTGCCCTGGCTCACCAGCTCGAGGAGCAGATGGGGGCAGACGCACTCGAAAACTCTCCTTGGTACCTGCTCGCCCGCACGATTCTGCTGTTCAAAACAAACAAGATGCGCCCGGCGACGCGCGCGCTGCGTGAGTTCGCCAACCGTTGCGAGGGCGGCGCGTTCTTCTTGCTGAACCCCATGTACCAGACGCCGTATCTTCCCTGCCGACCCGAGCCACGCGATCCGTGGGATCTTTCGCACCAGGCCGTTTGGGAAGCGGACGGCATTATCTCGGACACCCCCGACTTTGCCCCCTGGGCCAATGCCTGCGAAGACGTGTCGCAGCTTGCCCAGGAATTTGCGCGCCGCTACGGCTTTTAGCGACGCGATCGCCCCGACCATGTCATCTATGTTAGGAACGGCTTCATGAACCTCCGCTCATCTCTCGCCTGCACCTCGAGCGATATCGCCCGCTGGGGACTGCGCTCTGTCTTCAAACGCCAGGGTGGCGTGCTTCCCGGCCGTATCGCCATGAAGATCGACCCCGAGCTGCTAAGCGACCTCGCAAGCCTAGTCGACCGCAGCGTGGTGATCACCGGCACCAACGGCAAGACCACAACCTCCAACCTCATCGCCGACGCCGTTGCTGCCAGCGGCGCTACCGTGGTGTGCAACCGTGCCGGCAACAATATGGAGCCTGGTGTGGTGGGCGCTCTGCTCGAGGCCCGCGGCGGCCTTAAGCACACCAGCAGCGACAAACGCGTGGGCGTTTTTGAGTGCGACGAGCTCTACACCGTACGCGTTCTGCCCAAGCTCAAGCCGACGTACTTTGTGCTGCTCAACCTGTTCCGCGACCAGCTGGACCGTTACGGCGAGATCGACCACACCCAGGACGTCATCGCCCACGCGCTGGAGCTTTCACCGGCAACGACGCTCATCTACAACGCAGACGACCCGCTGTGTGCCGCAATCGCCGCGCGCGTTCCCAATGCAAGCATCGCCTTTGGCATCGACGGCGCCACCGACACCGAATCCGACCGCATTAGCGACTCGCGTTTTTGCTCACAGTGCAACGCGCCGTTGGAGTACGACTATGTGCAGTACGGACAGCTTGGCGCATACCATTGCCCCTCGTGCGGCTGGGCCCGCCCCGGGCTTGTCCGTCGCGTGACGGGCGTGGAGCTCGGCTGCGACGGCTACGGCTTTGACCTGGTCTTTGGGTCTGCGCCCGACGCGGCTGCCGTACACATCGCCACACGCTACAACGGCCTATATATGGTTTACAACGTAGCCGCAGCCTTCTTCGCCGCCCACGAGCTGGGCGTGGACGCGGCGCATCTGCAGCCCACGCTCGATGCCTACATCCCCGCCGGCGGGCGTATGGGCCGCTGGGAGATCGCCGGCCGTACCGTCGAGGCAAACCTGGCCAAGAATCCCGTAGGCTTCGATCGCCAGATCCAGTCCATTAAAACAGCAGGTGGCAGGCTCTGCGCTTTCTTCCTCAACGACAACGATGCCGACGGCCACGATGTATCGTGGATTTACGACGTCGACTTTGAGCGCATCGCCGACACAACGGGGCTTGTCGCCTTTGCTGGCGGCACGCGCGCGCACGACATGCAGGTGCGCCTCAAGTACGCCGGCATCGACGCCGCCATCATCTCGAATATCGAGCAGGCAATCGGCGCCGTGGCAGACGAGGAGGCTGGCGACACTTTCTACGCCGTCGCCAACTACACGGCCTTTCCGCCGCTGGTCAAGGAGCTCGACGGGCTTAAGGATACCGATGCGAGCTCGGTTGCCTCCTGCGCCGTAACACGCGCCGATGGGAGCGCTGTCCCCGTCGGCGTCGCGCCGACCGAGCTTTCGCGCCCGCTGCGCATCGTCTATCTGTACCCCGATGCCCTCAACCTCTACGGCGACGGCGGCAACGTCATCGCTCTCGAGCGCCGCTGCGCCTGGCGCGGCATTCCCGTGCGCGTGGACGAGGTCCGTATGGGCGAGTCGCTCGATCTGCATGATGCCGATATCGTCATGATGGGCGGCGGCTCCGACCGCGATCAGTTGGCTGTGGCACACGAGCTGCTCGCTCAAAAAGACAAGGTTGCGGCCTATGTTGAGGACGGCGGCTCGCTGCTCGCCATCTGCGGCAGCTATCAGCTGCTCGGCCGTTCGTACTATATGGGCGAAAATCGCATTGAGGGCATGGGCATCATTGCCGCCGAGACCGTGCGCGGCTCCGACCGTCTGATCGGCAACGTCGCCGTCAAGACCGACCTGGCACCCGAGCCCTTTGTGGGATTCGAGAACCACGGCGGCCGCACTCTGCTCGACGCAGATGCCACGCCGCTCGGAACGTCCGTCGTCACGGGCACCGGCAACAACGGTGACGATGGCTTTGAGGGTCTGATCTACAAGGGCGTCATCGGCACGTACCTGCACGGCCCGGCGCTGCCCAAGAACCCCGAGCTCGCCGACTGGCTCATCGCGCACGCCCTCGAGCGCCGCGGCGATGCACAGGCCACAGCCCTGCTGCCGCTCAAGTCCCTCGACGACACCTACGAGCACGCCGCCCACGACGCCGCCATGAAGCTCCTCTCCTAACGCCCCACCACCACAAAGGGGACAGGCACCTTTGTGGTGGTTTTGACCCGCCCCAGCGGTTTGTCTCAATCTGTAACATTTAGACCGTTAAAAGTCGTCTTGCTGTTACAGAATGAGATGTTCGTCCCGACGCCTGCCTTTTGTCTCGATCTGTAACAGATAGAGCCGATTTGCCCGCCCAGATGTTACAGATTGAGATATTTGAAAATCGGAATAGAAGCCTACTCCTTTGTGGTGGTTTTCCAGTTTGCCAACGATATACGCGCCGGCAAAAAAGTCTGCTATACTCTTTCCCGCTGTCCCCATCGTCTAGCGGCCAAGGACGCCACCCTTTCAAGGTGGATATCGCGGGTTCGAATCCCGCTGGGGGCACCATTTAAACTGAGAAGCCCGTTGCCCTCGCGGTGACGGGCTTTTTGCTACCGATATGCCGGGATTCGAACCCGACAGGGTGCGAATCCCGGCATCATCGCAAGGCCCGTGGGCAAAAAATAGCAAA
>CAUDDU010000095.1 GCA_958448375.1 uncultured Collinsella sp. | reverse complement strand
ATCAAGTACGGCTTGCCCATCGGACACGTGACGGGCGATGTCCAGCCCGGTCAGTGGCTCCACACGCACAATGTGAAGACCAACCTTTCGGGCGAGGTCGAGTATACCTACAACCCCACACATCCGGTCGTGGATCCCGTTGAGCCCGAGACCTTTATGGGGTTCCGCCGCGCCGACGGTCGTGCCGCGACGCGTAATGAGCTATGGATCATCCCCACGGTCGGCTGTGTCAACGAAGTCGCCCGTGCCATGTGTGAGCAGGCCCAGGATCTGGTCGATGGCTCGCTGGAGGGTGTTTACTACTTCCCGCATCCCTTTGGCTGCTCGCAGACCGGCGCCGACCATGCCCAGACGCGTCGTCTGCTGGTGGCGCTCTCGCGTCATCCTAATGCGGCCGGCGTGCTATTCCTGTCGCTCGGTTGCGAGAACTGCACGCATCAGCAGGTGCTCGACGAGCTCGGTGACTTCGACCACGAGCGCGTCCGCTTCCTCACCTGCCAGGATGTAGCCGACGAGCAGATCGAGGGGCACAAGATTCTGTCCGAGCTGGCTGACCTGGCCAAGCAAGCAAAGCGTGAGCCCATTCCGGCCTCCGAGCTGGTCATTGGTCTTAAGTGTGGCGGCTCTGACGGCCTTTCGGGCATTACCGCCAACCCCACGATCGGTCGCGTGAGCGATATGGTCGTCGCCCGCGGCGGCACGTCGGTGCTTACCGAGGTGCCCGAGATGTTTGGCGCGGAGAGCATCCTGCTTGACCGTTGCGAGAACGAGCAGGTCTTTAACGCTGCCTCCGACATGCTCAATGGCTTTAAGGACTACTTTATTAGCCATGGCGAGGTGGTCTACGAGAACCCGAGTCCCGGTAACAAGGACGGCGGTATTACCACGCTCGAGGACAAGAGTTGCGGCTGCGTGCAGAAGGGTGGCTCTGCCCCCATCGTCGACGTGCTGCCGTATGCCGGTCAGGTCACCAAGCATGGCCTGAACATGCTGTGCGGCCCGGGCAACGACATGGTATCCACCACGGCGTTGACGGCTGCTGGCTGCCACGTGATTCTGTTCTCGACTGGACGCGGCACGCCGTTTGGCGCGCCGGCGCCTACGCTCAAGGTGTTCACCAATCAGCGTCTGTGCGACCACAAGGCCAACTGGATGGACTTTAACGCCGGCGTGATTGCCACGGGTGAGCGCACGCTCGACGAGGCCGCCCGCGATTTGTACCAGCTGGTGCTACAGACGGCGAGCGGTAAGCTCACGAGTGCCGAGCGCCGTGGCTGTCACGAGATCAGTATCTGGAAGGACGGCGTCTGCTTGTAGCAGCAAGTGCGCCCAAACATAGCGCTATGTCGTCTGCCCCGTTGGGAGTGATCCCGGCGGGGCTTTTTCGCTTCGTGGTTAAGTGAATATGTTGGAAAATCTGATAAACGTTCACCTATCTCATGGCTGTCCAGCATGGCACCCTTACCAGCAGAAAATAGGTGTGAGGATCTCAATTGTGTCCGTTCGGCGGTAAAAATCGACCGTTCGGGGATAATATGCAAGTGAACGTTCACCTGTCATAAGCAATCGCGCATAATCTAACTAAACGTTCACCCTGAACGCTGGGCAGACAGATGTCAGTGTGGACTCCAATGTCTTGCTGCAAGACAATCGAGAAAAGAGAGGGAGCTCGATGACTAATAAGATCGGAAAAAAGCGTAAGATCACATTCTGGACGCGCTTGGGCTTTGGTATGGGCGGTATGCTCAATTCCGGTGCCCTGACCTTTACGCACAGCTACATGGTGCTGTTCCTGTCCACGGAGTGTGGCCTGTCCGCAGGCGAGGCTGCACTGATCAGCTCGTTTGCCATCTATGTCAACGCTATTCTTTGCCCGCTGATGGGCTTTGTGGCCGATAACTTCTATGCCACCAAGATTGGCCGCATCTTTGGTCGTCGTCGTTTCTGGATCTTGCTGGCCATCCCGATGATGATCGCCGAGCCGCTCATCTTCGTGGCTACGCCGTTTGGCTTCCCGTACTACTTTGTGCTGTACCTGATCTACAACGTCGCGTATACGTTCTGCACCGCCAACCTGTCGCCGCTTACCATCGAGATGACCGACGACTTCAAGGAGCGTACGTACCTCACCGGCTACAAGCATCTCTTTGGTAACGCCGCCGGCTTCCTGATGGCTGCACTTGTGGGCTTCGGCTTTGGCACCTTCGGCGAGACCAACCCGTTCAGCTACTTCATCATCGCTACGATCAACGCTTCGGTCATGGCAATCTCGCTGCTTTGTGTGTACCTGTCCACGTGGGAGCACACCCCCGAGGAGGTCGCTCAGGAGAAGATCGAGAGCGTCGGCGAGGGTATCAAGAAGTTCTTCATCGACGTAATCTCCACCTTCCGCAACAAGTCCTTCCGCAAGGTCCTGTACGCACAGGTCTCCACGAAGCTCGCTGCTGCCTGCTGGTCTGCCTGCCTGTCCTTCTTCATCGTCTACTGCCTGCAGATTCCTAAGTCCTACGAGTCCGTGATGGAGATGCCTGGCAAGGTCGTCGCTATCGTCTGCACCGCCATCTGGGTCGCTCTCATGGCCAAGAAGGGCTTCCACAAGTCTTGGTACCTCGCAAATGTCGGTTGCGCTGCGTGCATCATCGCCTACAACTACTTCGCCTTTGGTCAGATCAATGGCACCTCCACGGTCGCCATCGCCATGATCGCCTACCCCATCATCTTCGCCATCTGGAAGTTCTTCTACGTCGGCTTCCAGTACCTGCCCGATGTTCTGCTCAACTACATCCCCGATGTCGATGAGCTCATCACCCTGCGTCGTCGCGAGGGCATCTACAGCTCCGCTCAGCAGCTCTGCCAGCAGATCGCCCAGGCTATCGCCGTCAACGTGTGGGCTATCGTCCTTGCTGCCTCCGGCTTCATTCAGACCGCCGGCAATAGCGACGCCGTGACCCAGCCCGCTACCGTGCCTCTGTATATCTGCGGCTACATGATCATCGGCTGCGCCGGCTTCTTCCTGCTTGCGGCCGTCCTTGCCCGCGGCATCAAGATCGACAAGGAGCAGTGCGACGTCCTTTGCGACGAGATTCACCGAGTCAAGGAGGGTGGCAAGATGGCCGACGTCAAGCCCGAGGTCAAGGCGCTTTGCGAGGAGCTCTCCGGCTTTAAGTACGAGGACTGCTTTGCCCACAACAACGTTGGCTTCCAGGACGGTAGCGTAACTCCCGCCGAGTAAGGCCGACATATCGTCCAAATCACAGGGCCGTGCCACCGGAATTCCGCCGGCAGGCACGGCCCTTTTTCAACAGCGTACAATTTGCCTTTAGAGCATCTTTTTGAGGGAGAAACCCATGGAGACGAACGTTATCTGGCGCAACGCGCGCGCGGCGGTTATCGAGCTTGACGACGGCGGTTACTTTACCTGCGCCGATACGTGGGAGATCTTTGTCAACGACGAGCCCGCCGGTACCACGAATACGGTCGAGACCTATGTCGACGGCCTGACCCCCGGCAAGCGCAACCTGGTTCGTTTTGTTTGTGGCGAGCGTGAGCTGAGCGTAGGTGTCACCACGCCGGCTGAGCCCTTTACCATCAACGTTCGCGACTGTGGCGCCAAGGGCGATGCCGAGCATGATGACACCACCAACATCCAGGCTGCCATCATGGCCTGCCCCAAGGGTGGCCGCGTGCTGATCCCCGCCGGTAGTTATCGCATCAAGTCTCTCTTTCTTAAGAGCAATATCAACATCGAGCTCGCCGAGGGAGCGGTGCTGCTGGCCCGCCACGATCGTGCCTCGCTTGCCTACATTCCGGGCACGGTCACGGGCAACGAGGGTGCCGGGTATGCCGGCACCGATATGCTGCCCCTGGGCCGCTGGGAGGGCGAGAGCTTCTCGACCTACTGCTCTACCTTTACGGGTCTGAGCGTGCACGACGTGTGCATCTATGGTCGCGGCGCGATCGACGGTCAGACTGATTTTGCCGAGGACAACTGGTGGAACAAGGACTTTAAGAACATCTTTCGCCCGGAGGAGGGCCGTGAGGTCGCCCGCCCGCGCATGATTTTCCTGTCCGAGTGCCAAAACGTGAGCTTGGCCGGCTTCACCGTCCGCAACAGCCCGGCGTGGAACATCCACCCCATCCTGTGCGAGCACGTCGATGCGCTCTGCCTGTCCATCGAGGGCCCCAAGAACTCCCACAACACCGACGGTTTCGATCCCGAGAGCTGCGGCTTTGTCCGCATCCTTGGCTGTCAGTTCTCGGTGGGCGACGACTGCATCGCCATCAAGAGCGGCAAGCTGGGCATTGAGCCCGAGCTTCGTCCCGCCACGCACGACGTGCTGATCTCTCACTGCTACATGCACGATGGTCACGGCGCCGTGGTCCTGGGTTCAGAGGCTGCCGGCGGCATCAAGGACCTTACCGTGAGCAAGTGCCTCTTTGAGCGCACCGACCGCGGCCTGCGCGTCAAGACCCGCCGCGGGCGCGGCAAGGATGCCGTCAACGAGGGCATTACCTTTGAGCACATTCGCATGGATGAGGTGCTCACGCCCTTCGTGGTCAACTCCTTCTACTTCTGCGACAAGGACGGCAAGACCGATTACGTGCAGTCTCGCGAGACGCTGCCTGTCGACGACCGCACGCCCGGCTTTGGTGCCACGACGTTTTGCGATATCGAGGCCACTAATTGCCACGCGGCCGCTGCCTACATCACGGGCCTGCCCGAGAGTAAAGTAACGCGCCTGACGTTCCAGGATGTCCACGTGACCTTCGCGCCGGATGCCGAGCCCTTTGTCCCGGCCATGGCCTGCGGCGTTGAGCCCATGGTGTGTCAGGGCATCATTGCGCAAAACGTCAAGGTACTCGATCTGCAAAATGTGGTGATCGAGGGCCAGGACGGCGAGGAACTGCAGCTCCAGAACGTCGACAAG
>CAUDDU010000094.1 GCA_958448375.1 uncultured Collinsella sp. | reverse complement strand
AATTCCAGGCAAAACAGTCCGTATTCCACCGCAACTTTGTTATTTGCCCTTGGGCTTGCTGGCGTAGAACTTCTTCTTTTTGGGCTTGCCGGCGGGGGAGGGTTTGCCGGCAAAGTTGGACTTGCCGTTGCCGGCCTGCGCGTGCGCGGGTGCTGCCGCACGGGGCTTGCGGGCCTCGGAGTTGCGCAGTTCCTCGACGCGCTCGGCAATTTCCTCGGCGCTAAAGCCGACCTCTGCCATGGCGTCCTCGATGGGCAGGCGGCGCACGATGTAGCAGTGATGCACCTTCTGGTTGCGCGCGAAGTCCTCGGGGATGGTCTGTGCCGTAATGTCCTCCAGCACCACGCCCGCGCGCGCGAGTTTGCGCGTCTCGGGGCGGAAGCCGCGCAGGTTGCAGCTAAAGATGGCATGGCCGCCCTGCGCGAGCAGACGCGATACGCCGGCCAAAAGCTCAACATGGTCGCGCTGGACATCCCAGGTGCGGCGGCCCATCTTGGACGAGTTCGAAAACGTGGGCGGGTCGACAAAGATCAGGTCCCAGCGGTTGCGCGTCTGGCGCTGGTCGCGAATCCAGGCGAGCACGTCGTCGCGCACAAAATGATGCTGCGGGCCAACAAAGCCGTTCTGGCGCATGTTGCGCTCGGCCCAGTCCAGGTAGGTGTTGGAAAGGTCGACCGTCACGGTCTCCTCGACGCCGCCATCGGCCGCGTAGCAGGTGGCAGTGCCGGTGTAGGCAAACAGGTTGAGGAAGCGGCGCGCCTGCTTGGCGTGCTCGCGCACCAGGTTGCGCGTGACGCGATGATCCAGGAAGATGCCCACATCCAAATAGTCGTCAAAGTTGACGGCAAAGGTGAGTCCGCCCTCTTCGATGAGTGGCAGACGACGGCGCGCGATGTTGGCGCGCTCGCCCGATGCGCCCTTGCCGGCGCCCTGCTTGCCGTACTGCGAGCCGCCGCGCGAACGCATGCGGGCCTTGGCGTGCACATGCTCGGCCGGAACATCAAGGATGCGCGGCGCGATGGCCAAGATGTCGAGCATGCGGGCCTGGGCCAGCGCGGGATCGATGGTCTTGGGCGCGGCGTATTCGGCGATGACGAGCCAGCGGCCCGGCGTCTGCGGGCAACCCTCGTACAGGTCGATGGCAGCGGAGTAGTCGGGCAGGTCGGCATCGTAGACGCGATAGCAGCTCACGCCCTCGCGCTTGGCCCACTTGCGGCGCAGACGGGCATTCTTGCGCAGGCGGTTGGCGAACTGCTCGGACTCCGGGATGAGCACGGGCAGCGGCTTGCCGTCGCCCAAGTCGAGCGTGGCGGCAGGTTCGGGCATGGAGGAAGCGGCGGCTTCGTCGTTGGCTTCGTTGGCATCCGCAACCTCGGCCTCGGCATCCGCGCTGGTCGCAGCCTCAAACGCTGCAGCGGCGTGGTCGAGTGAGGGCCAAACCTCAAGAGCCGCCTCCTCGTTATTGGGAATGACGGCGATCGAGCGCTCGGGCTCGGCGTGGAGCGCGCGGGCCAGCAAGCCGTCGCGGGTGAGAGCGGCGACCGGCGCCGAAGCGAGCTCGGGGGCGCGGCGCAGCTCGCCGATGAGCGTCATGGCATCGTGCATGAGCGAAAGCGGGGTCTCGGTCGTGTCCGCGACCAGGGCGGCACCGGCGACGGCGCCCGCATGGTCCAGCACGGTGGCGGGCTTGGCGGCACAAAAGTCGACAAAACGCTTGTAGCCGGCGCACTTGACCATGCGCTCGGCAGTCTTGCGGGCGGCGGGGTCGATGTCTACGGCCACGATGCGCGCCTGGCGCTCGCGCGCTGCCGCCTCGCGCTCGCGCGCCTCGGCAAGCAGCTGCTCCCACAGGACAGCGTCGTGCAGCTGCCAGCCCTCAAAGCCCCAGCGCTCGCGTGCGGCGCCCGGGGCGCGGTCGGTCAGAATGTTCACGGCCTCCAGCAGCAGACCGCCGCCGGCGCACGAGGCATCGATCAGCGTGGGAAGGGCTTCGTTTTCGTAATCGTCGGCCGTCAGCTCGCGCTCGCATAGTGCGGTCCAGCCGACCTGCGCCAGCACCAGGGCGGCGTAGTCGGGGCGCAACACGTGTGCGCCCTCGCCGGCACGAGTCGCAGCGGGCGGCAGACGCTTGAACAGCGGGTCGCCCGAAAGGTCCAGGCTGATGCTCGCGCGGCGCTGACGCAGCGAAAGCAACAGGTGAACATCGGGGTCGGCGGCATCGACGTCGGCGCGACGGCCCGTGGTCTCGGCCAGACGGTCGCACAGCGCGTCTTTGGCGCGCAGGGCCGAGAAGCGCGTGTTGCGCAGCTGCTCGGTCACGCCGCGGGCGGTGATGGCGATGGTGGCGCCGGGGCGGATGATGGTCTCCCAGGCGATGTCGTAAACGCTATCGTACAGTTCATCGGCATCCTGCGCCTCAAAGCGCCCGAGTACCACGAACACACGGCTCGCCAGGCGCGACCACAGACAGGCGCGGTAGCCTTCTTCGAGCTCGCCCTCAAATGTAGCGCGGCCCTTCAGCCGGCGAACATGCGAAAGCCCGAGGCGTTTAAGCTCATCGGCGAGTGCGGACTCAAAGCCCTCGGGGCAGCTTGCGTAAAATTCCATGGGTGACCTCTCTGGTTGCGTCGCTCCATTATATGATGGATACTTCGTTTACTCTCGCCCCCGAAAGGAACCCATATGATTGATGCGTGCCCCGATTCCGCCGTGCTCTTTTTTGACGTGGACGGCACGCTGACGTCGTTCGATCCCGACAACATGACCGACAAGGACTTTTCGGCGGTTCACCCCTCGCAGGCGGTCGTCGAGGCGTTTCATCGTCTGCGCGACGCGGGACACCATGCATTTATCTGCACGGGTCGTCCCTTGTGGCTGATTGCCGATGGCCTGCGCGCGCTGAGCCCGGCGGGTGTCGTTGCCATGGCGGGAGCGACGCTCGAGGTCGAGGGCCGCGTGGTGCATGAGGACTGCTTTGACGAGGACGTTATTGAGGAGCTTGCGCGCCGTATGGCCGCGGCAGGGATTGAGGCCTTTTTCGAGACCAACGTGGCTACTTTTGCCCTGGAACCCGCGGGTGTTGAGCAGTCGTCTCTGATCGGCACTTCTGTGGTGCACAGCACCGAGGAAATGCGCGTCGACGGCAGTCTGCGCGTGGGCAAGGTATGCCTCAGTGTGCCCAGTTTGGCTCGCGTGGCCAACGATGACGGCTTTATCGATCGCGAGTTTGAGCTGTGCAACACCGGTGGCCAGAATCGCGAGCTGAGCCCCAAGGGCATTGACAAGGGCGTGGGCGTGGCGCGAGCGCTGGAATACCTGGGTCGCACCGGCAACGCGCGCACCTTTGGCTTTGGCGATTCCGGCAACGATCTGGGTATGCTCGCCGCTGTCGAGACGGCCGTGGCCATGGGCAACGCTATGCCCGAGGTCAAGGCGCTCGCCGACTACGTGACTGATGATGTCGCACACGACGGCACCGTCACAGCGATGCAGCATTTCGGCCTCATCTAATGAATCCCACGTTCTGACGTTTGCTCAAACTGCGACTCTTTGCTTTTGCATGCTCAATCGATTTATCAATCCAAACACTGAGGTGTTTATACCGTTCGCCGAGAAGATAAAAAACCGCAGCTCACGCCTTGATAAACGTAGGTAAAGTGTTTAGCAGTTTAACGCCCATGTGCAAGCGAAAGGAATCAGGCAGATGGCAATCAAGGTGTTCGCTGACGGTGCAAACCTCGAGGGCATGCTCGACATGTACGAGAACGGCAACGTTCAGGGTTTCACGACCAACCCGTCCCTTATGAAGAAGGGCGGCGTGACGGATTACCGCGCGTTTGCCAAGGAGGTCCTGGCCCACATCACCGATGTGTCCGTCTCGTTTGAGGTCTTTGCCGACGACGTCGAGACCATGGAGGTCGAGGCGCGCGAGATCGCTACCTGGGCCGAGAACGTCTACGTCAAGATTCCGTGCGTGACCACCAAGGGCGAGTCCACCGCCGAGCTGGTGCGCAAGCTTTCGGCCGACGGCATCAAGGTCAACGTCACCACCATCTTTACGCCTACGCAGGTTGATGAGATGGTCGAGGCCGTCGACGCCGAGACGCCGTCCATCATCTCGCTCTTTGCCGGCCGCATCGCCGATACCGGCGTCGACCCCATTCCGTTTATGACGGAGTCGGTCAAGAAGGCCGCCGCAAAGCCCAACTGCGAGGTCCTGTGGGCGTCCACGCGCGAGCTCATCAACATTTACCAGGCCGAGGCCTGCGGTTGCCAGATCATTACGGTGCCCAACAGCATCCTGGCCAAGCGCAAGAACATTGGTCGCGACCCGTACGAGGTCTCGCTCGATACCGTGCGCGGTTTTGCCAAGGATATCGCGGCGCTCGGTTTCCATATCCTGCCGTAGCGCGAACACCGACTGTACCGTGGGCTGTTCGCCCCGGCCTTTCCTTTCCCTATCGCTCACGCGCTCCGCGAGGGTCGCGCTAGGCAAAGGAAAGGCCGGGGCTGCCGGTACGAGCTTGCCAGCAAGTTGGCGCTTGGCTTCCATATCCTTCCGTGGGCAAAGGTACCCCCGCCTGCGCCGTGCAAAATTGAGAGTATTCAGCAAGGTAAAGGTCTTTATCAGTTAACCGAAGCATGGAACGGCCCCCGTTTTGGCTCTGACGACGCTATAACGGGGGCTGTTTTTTGCTTTTTCGTCTCTGAGGGGCATCCGGAACGGTGGAATTTGCAGAATACTCGCGATTTTGCACATCGCTACAGGGGGTACCTTTGCTTTGGCGGTTTACTTGCCCTGTACCATGGTGAGGGAGATCTTTTTGCGGTCGCGATCGACCTTTTCTACCCACACCTTGACCGTGTCGCCGACGCGCGCCACGTCGCTCGGGTGCTTGACAAAGCGATTGGCCAGCTTGGAGATATGCACGAGGCCGTCCTGGTGCACGCCCACGTCGACGAACGCGCCAAAG
>CAUDDU010000093.1 GCA_958448375.1 uncultured Collinsella sp. | reverse complement strand
GGCCTCGTCGAGACCCTTGGCGATCATGGTGCCAAGCTGCTTGACGGCATTGTTCAGCGGTGCGGAGGGCATTTCCTCCGTACCGATTTCAAACAGGAAATCCTTAGCGTCTGCCATGGCTTACGCCACCTCGCCTTCCTGGTCGGCATTCTCGTTGACTCCGGCGACCTCGGCCATATAGGCCTCGCAGCACGCCTTGGCGACGGCGCGGACGCGCAGGATGTAGTTGGCACGCTCGACCGCGGACAGCGCGCCGCGGGCATCGAGCAGGTTGAAGGCATGACTGCACTTCATGACGCAGTCGTAAGCGGGCAGCGGCAGCTTGCGCTCAAGGCAGGAGTGGCACTCGGCCTCGTAGTCATCAAACTTCTGACGCATCATCTCGACGTTGGCGACCTCAAAGTTGTAGGCACTAAACTCGCGCTCGTTCTCCAGGAACACGTCGCCATAGGTCATGGGCGTGCCGTCGGGCAGATAGCTCCACACCAGGTCGTAGACGGAGTTGACGCCCTGGGCGTACATGGCGATGCGCTCCAGACCATAGGTGATCTCGACGGGCACGGGGTCGACCTCGATGCCGCCCACCTGCTGGAAGTACGTAAACTGCGTGACCTCCATGCCGTTGAGCCAGACCTCCCAGCCAAGGCCCCAGGCGCCGAGCGTCGGGCTCTCCCAGTCATCCTCGACAAAACGGACGTCATGGTCGTTGGGGTCCAGGCCGATAGCGGCAAGAGACCCCAGGTAAAGCTCCTGGGCGTTGACCGGCGACGGCTTGATGAGCACCTGGAACTGATAGTAATGCTGCATGCGGTTGGGATTCTCGCCGTAGCGGCCGTCGGCAGGACGGCGGCAAGGCTGAGCGTAGCAGGTGCGCCACTCGGCGGGGCCGAGCGAGCGCAGCGTGGTCGCGGTGTGGAAGGTACCGGCACCGACCTCGGAGTCATAGGACTGCATAATGACGCAGCCCTGCTCGCCCCAGTACTGCTGGAGGCGCAGGATGATGTCTTGGAAGGAAAGCGATGAAGCGTTCATGCCTCTAATATCCCCTCGTCGAAACGATTACACGGTTAGGTACTGTACTATAGCGGTTTTTAGTCGATAGCGCCGATGCGGTTGAGCGGCCAGTAGCGCACAAGCGCCACGGCGATCAAATCAGAGCGATCGACGGGACCAAAGTAACGTGAGTCGGCAGAGTTTTCGCGGTTGTCGCCCATCACCCACACGCACCCGTCGGGAACGGTGTAGGGATAGCTTACCTGAGCGCCGGGAGCCTGGACCGAAAGCGGCCAGCTCATGCCGGTCGTGTAGTCCTCGTCGAGCGCCTGGCCGTCAACGACCACCTTGCCGTCCCGAAGGTCGACCGTCTGGCCGGCCGTGGCAATAACACGCTTGACGAGAACATCGTGCTCGGAGGTGCCATCGGGGTTGTGGAACACCACGATATCGCCTTGGCTGACGGGCTGGCCGAGCTCAAGGCTCACCTTTTGCGCCAGGATCTGGTCGCCGATCTCGATCGTGGACTCCATGGAGCCGGTGGGCACCACAAAGGGTTCGACCACAAACGAGCGAATCAGGAAGGTGGCGACCAGTGCGATCGCGACGACCACGATCCACTCAAACGCACCCTTTAGCACGGAATGCTGCGATGGAACCATTCTCACTCCTTGCTCTGCGAATACGATGCGTCCAGGATGTCCTGCGCGTATGCGCGCTCCTCGGGCGTAAGCCGCGCCGTCTCGATCAGGTCGGGACGCCAGCGGCAGGTGCGCTCGATGGCATTCTTACGGCGCCAGGCGTCAACCTTGGCATGGTCACCGCTCACGAGCACCGGCGGCACGCCCTCGCCGTTGAACTCGGCGGGGCGAGTATACTGCGCGTACTCGAGCAGACCACCGTCCTCGGCAGTCGAGAACGACTCATCGACGTTACTCATCTCGTCACCAAGGGCGCCGGGAATCAGACGCACGACGGCGTCGGCAACGACCATAGCAGGTAGCTCACCACCCGTAAGCACGTAGTCGCCGATCGATAGGCGCTCGTCGGCATCCGCATACGCGCGCTCGTCGACACCCTCGTATCGACTGCATACAAACAGCAGGCGCTCGCTTTTGAGCAGGCGCTCGGCCACATGCTGCGTAAAGGGTTCGCCGCAGGGCGTAAAGAACACCACGGTGGGCTTGGGACCCTCGGAGCTAATAGCCTCGATGGCCTCGGCGATGGGCTCGACCTTCATAAGCATGCCCTGCCCGCCGCCGTACGGCTCGTCATCGACGGTACGATGGCGGTCATGCGTCCAGTCGCGCAGGTTATAGGCCTTAAAATCAAAAAGGCCGGCCTTGCGGGCGCGGCCCAAGATCGATGTGGACATGACGGGCTCAAACATCTCGGGAAAGACCGAAAGGGTCTCAATCAGCATGTTGTCCTCCCTACTTGTCCATATCAATCAACCCGTCCATAACGTGGACGGAAATTGTCCCCTGATCGGGAAGATCGAGCACAACCTGCTCGATCACGGGAATCAGCACCTCGCCGTACCGATCGCCCTCGACAACCCAAACATCGTTGGCGGGCGTCGACATGATCTCGACAATCGTGCCGAGCGAACCGAAACGCTCGTCGACCACCTCGCGACCCATCAGATCGGTATAGGCGGCATCGAGCGAATCGAGCTCAAAGTCGTCACGATTTGCCAGCACGTAGCATCCGGTAATGCCCTCGGCGGCCGTCAAGTCATCAATGCCCTCAAACGAGACCAGATCGCCATCGCCCGTATCGGTGACGGATGTGACCGTGCAAAAACGGTCACGCTTGAGCGCCGGCGGCGTCAAGGCGACGCGCATACCCGGCGTCAATACAGAAGGAAGCCCCCGCAGCGGCTGCGCGAGGACCTCCCCCTTCCTTCCGTGCGGCTTGACCACACGGGCGATGTTTTTGTACTGGGACCTCAAGGTCCTAGCCCAGAACCTCTACCTCGACTGCAGTGTCGAGGCGAGCGGCCAGTGCACGGGCGAGCGTGCGAATGGCCTTGATGGTACGGCCACGACGGCCGATGACCTTAGCGACGTCATCCTCGGCAACCGAAACCTCAATCGTGGAGGCGTCGTCACCATCGATGACCTCAAGGCTCACGGAATCCGGGTCGTCGACGATCTGAACAACGAGATATTCGACGAGATCGGCGATGCGATCTGAGAGCATTGCCTCACCCTCGAGCTGTGCAGCGTCAACCTCAGGCACGATTTACTCCTCAGCGCCCTCAGCGGCCTCAGCGGCAGCCTTAGCGGCCTCGGCCTCTTTGGCGAGCTGCTTCTTGGACTTCTTGACGACGGTCTCGGTCTTCTCGCCCTCGTTGGCGGCCTTGACCAGAGCAGCGACAGCGTCGGTGAGCTGAGCGCCCTTGGACTGCCAGTCAGCGATCTTCTCGAGATCGAGGTTGATGGTCTTGGGGGCGGTCATCGGGTTGTAGCGGCCAACCTCCTCGATGATACGACCGTCACGCGGGGCGCGGGAATCGGCGACGACGACACGGTAGTACGGACGCTTCTTAGCGCCGTGACGAGCAAGGCGAATCTTGACTGCCAAAGGAAACTCCTCCAACCAAGCAGCTTTAGGCTGCAACTACAAACAAACAGTTGAACATAATACGCCATCGACGCGGGCAGGTGAAGTCCGTGAGACCAACTTCTTCGGTGTAGTCGAAGGCAAATCCATATCTTAGACAAGAATTCGCGATTTGCAAGCACATCCACGCACCCCACATGAGCTGCGCGGTATACTCATGCCATGAAAAGACGCGAACATACATACGGTTATGAGGATGCTGCGGACGTCACGCCGCCGCCCTGGACGGGACCGGCGGTGGGCCTCATGGATCTCGATGCGTTTTTTGCGAGCGTGGAGATGCTCGACCATCCCGAGTGGCGCGGCAAGCCGCTCATCGTGGGTGGCGATGCCGATTCCCGCGGCGTCGTGTCCACCTGCTCCTACGAGGCGCGCCGCTTTGGCGTGCATTCCGCCATGCCCTCGGCCGAGGCACGGCGCCTCTGTCCGCAGGCCATTTGGACGCATGGGCATTTCAATCGCTACCACGAGGTCAGCGCACAGGTCATGGCGATTCTCGCCGACGAGACCCCGCGCGTTGAGCGCGTATCAATTGACGAGGCCTTTATCGATATCACACCGGGCCGCTTTGCGCCCGAAGATCCGCTGCTGGTTGCGCGGCGGATAAGCGACCGCGTGGCAGCGCTGGGAGTGACCTGCTCCATTGGCGTAGGCTGCAACAAGACGGTCGCAAAGATCGCAAGCGAGAGGGACAAACCGTTTGGGCTGACCATCGTGCGCCCTGGAACCGAGCAGCGCTTTTTGGCCGCGCTGCCGGTATCTGCCATGAGTGGTATCGGGCGCTCGGCCGAGGAGCGACTGCGCCGCATGCGCATCTATACACTCGGCGAACTGTCACGCGCGCCCGAATCAACCCTAGCCTCTATTTTTGGCATCAACGGCGAACGCATGCGCCAACGTGCGCTGGGGCTCGAAATCTCCGAAGTCACGAGTCTAGATGAAGAGCGCGAGGTCAAGTCGGTCAGCAATGAACGCACCTTTGCGAAAGATTTGACTGAGCGTCAGGACATCGAAGCGGCGATTGCGCTGTTGGGAGAGTCAGTGGGACGCCGTCTGCGCCGTCAGGGACTAACGGGCGCCACGGTGACGCTCAAACTCAAGTATTCGTATGGAAGCGGTCGCTCGGCACAGCGCCGGCTGCCTCATCCGACCGACGATGAGAACATCTTTGTGGCAGTGGCGCTCGAACTGCTCGACAACATCTGGCAGGAAGGCATGCATGTGCGCCTGGCGGGCATCGGCATGAGCGACTTTGACCATCAGGGCGGCATCCAGACCGACCTGTTCTGCGAAGTCGACGACCGCGGAGCCCAATCCAGCGACCGCCGCGACCTATCCGTCGCCATCGACGCCG
>CAUDDU010000092.1 GCA_958448375.1 uncultured Collinsella sp. | reverse complement strand
GGCGTGAGCGATCTGCTTTTTACCACGCACGACGCCCCCGAGCTCAAGAGCTGCGATGCGGTTTTTCTTGCCGTGCCGCACACGGCTGCCATGGCACAGGTGCCCGCGCTCCTTGCCGCAGGCGTTTCCTGCTTCGATTTGTCTGCCGACTACCGTCTGAGCGATCCGGCCGTGTTCGAGGCGTGGTATGCCGCCGCGCATACGAGCCCCGAGCTGCTCAAGACGCGTGCTTTCGGCCTCCCCGAGCTGTTTTGCCAGGACTTAGAGACCGCTGCTTCCAGCCATGCCGCTGGCAAGTCCGTGCTGGTCGCCTGCGCCGGTTGCTATCCCACCGCAACGAGCCTTGCCGCCGCGCCCGCCGTGCGCGCTGGCTGGGTTGCCCAGAGCGGCCCCGTGATCGTTGATGCCATCAGCGGTGTGACGGGTGCCGGCAAGTCCTGCAACGCTCGTACGCATTTTTGCAGCGCTGACGAGAACTTGGAGGCCTACGGCGTGGGCAAGCATCGCCACACGCCCGAGATTGAGCAAATCCTTGGCCTGACCGATCGCGTCGTCTTCACCCCGCATCTGGCACCGCTCAAGCGCGGCCTGCTCTCCACGGTGACGCTGCCGCTCACGCCGCAGGCCATCGACTCCCTGGCTCTTGAGGATGTCGTCGACTATTACAAGCAGTTCTACGCTGGACGCACCTTTGTGCGCGTGCTCGACGCCGGCCAGCAGCCCAAGACGGCTTCGGTCGTCGGAACCAATGCCGCCCAGATTGGCCTCGCGCTCAACAAGCGCGCGGGCGTTCTGGTGGCGACGGGCGCCATCGACAATCTGTGCAAGGGTGCAGCAGGCCAGGCGGTCCAGTGCGCCAACATCGTCTTTGGTTTTGACGAGCGACGAGGCTTGCCCACAGTGGCGTGCCCGGTGTAGCACATTCGATTGTTAACGATTTGGTAGTCGGGCATCGAGTGGGGCGCCACTCTTAAGCTGGTCTCATGATTACGACTGGCATGGCGCACCAACCGATGTCCGTTTTTTGTTTGACATAAGGAGTCATGAAGACGATGAATACCGAGCTGTTTGATATCAAGATTCGCGCCGTCGAGGGTGGCGTTACGGCTGCGGCTGGTTTTAAAGCTGCGGGCATCCACGCTGGGTTCCGCAAGAACCCCGAGCGTCTGGATTACGCGCTCGTCGTGCCCGATAAACCCTGTCCCGGTGCCGGCGTGTTTACCACCAATCGCTTTTGCGCGGCGCCCGTGCAAGTGAGCCGTGCCAACCTGGGCGGTGCCGACAAGGGTTACGGTATCATCGCCGGCGTTTCGGTCAACTCTGGCAATGCCAACGCCGCCACGGGTGAGACCGGCCTTGCATGCGCGCGCGAGACGTGCAGCATCGCATCGCAGGTCATCGGCTGCGAGCCCCAGCAGATTCTGGTTGCCTCCACGGGCGTGATTGGCCAGATTCTGCCGATCGACACGTTTGAGACCGCCATTCCTGCTGCCTACGAGGCGCTCTCCGCCCACGGTGGCGCCGATGCCGCTCGCGCCATCATGACGACTGACACGCACTCCAAGGAGTACGCCGTGTCCTATGTCAGCGAGGCTGCGGGTCATGCGGGCAATGTCTATACGGTAGGCGGAATGTGCAAGGGCTCGGGCATGATCATGCCCAATATGGCCACCATGATCGCGGTTATTACTACCGATGCCCCCGTCGAGCCTGCGGCACTTCATGCCCTGCTGCTCTCGACCGTCAAGCAGACCTTTAACAAGGTAACGGTCGATTCCGACACCTCGACCAACGACACCTGCATCATGCTTGCCTCCGGCGCCGCTGCCGCAGATGCCGAGCCTATCGTCGAGGGCTCCGATGCCTTCGACGAGTTGGCATTTGCCGTGCACGAGGTGTGCGAGAGCCTGGCGCGCAATATCGCCGCCGATGGTGAGGGCGCATCCAAGCTTGTTACGGTCAACGTTACCGGCGCCGTGAACGACGAGGAGGCCGATATCGCCGCCCGTGCCGTTGCCAACTCGCCGCTCGTTAAGACCTGCATCGCCGGCCACGACTGCAACTGGGGTCGCGTTGCTATGGCGCTTGGCAAGTGCGGCGTTAAGTTTAATCAGGAAGACGTTTCCATCGACATGATGGGCATGCCTGTCTGTCGCGACGGTCTGACTGTTCCCTTTGACGAGGACGAGGCTCTACGACGTTTCGAGGCGCCCGAGATCGTGATCTCGGCCGACCTGGGCGCAGGCGACGCGGCAACGACCGTGTGGACCTGCGACCTCACGCATGAGTATATCTCCATCAACGGCGATTACCGTTCCTAGGTTCCAGACACGCTGCGCATCTTGCCGCGATTGCGGACAGCGGAGCACGGCGCGATAACGATACGAAAGACGAGGCAGATTATGAAATTCGCACGCGATTGTCGTTCGAGCGAATCCAACGAAGCAACCGCGCAGCTGCTGTTCGAAGCGCTGCCGTGGATTAAGAACCTGACCGGCAAGACGGTTGTTATCAAATATGGCGGAGCCGCCATGGTTGATGAGCAGTTGCGCCGCGACGTGATGAGCGACATCGTTTTGCTCAAGATCATCGGTATGCGCCCCGTCATCGTGCACGGCGGCGGCAAGGCTATCAACGAGGCGCTGAGCCATTACGATATTCCCGTCGAGTTTAAGAACGGCCAGCGCGTGACCACGCCGGCGACTATGGATATCGTGCGCGAGGTGCTGGGCGGCAAGGTTAACCAGGAGCTGGTTGCTGCCATCAACCACCACGGCAACCTGGCCGTGGGCGTGTCGGGCAGTGATGCCGGCACGCTCATCGCCGAGCCGCTCGACCCCGAGCTCGGTCGCGTGGGCAAAGTGACGCACGTCAACACCGACTATATCGAGCGCTTACTCGATAGTGAGTACATCCCCGTCATCGCTACTGTCGCGGCGGGGGAGGACGGCGGTTTCTTCAACATCAACGCCGACACCGCCGCCGGTGTCGTTGCCGCGGCGCTCCACGCGCATAAGGCAATCTTTTTGACCGACGTCGATGGCCTGTACAAGGACTTTAGCGACAAGGACTCGCTTATCTCCAACCTAACGCTCGACGAGGTCAACGAAATGCTCTACGGCGGCGAGGTCGATAAGGGCATGATTCCTAAGCTGCGTGCGGCCGTCGATGCGCTTACAGGCGGCGTATTTCGTGCCCACATCATTAACGGTACCACGCCGCATTCGCTGCTCCTGGAGCTGCTGACCGATGCCGGCGTCGGCACCGTGATCCATTCCACCGAGACGGCTTACGAGTTCGATACGCATCCGCATCCGCTTTCGACGTTTGCTGCGCGTCTGACCGAAAACCTTGACGAGGTCGAGAAGCTTCAGACGGTCTAGCTGACCCGCAGCCGCCCCATTCCTGCACCCATAGCCCCGCGCCGTCTGGCGCCCAACGAAAGGCATCCCATGTCACTTGCAGCTCAGCAATCGCTTGAATCCCATTACGTTATGCATACCTTTGGCCGCTCTCCGGTCGAGTTTGTCGAGGGTCACGGCATGAAGCTCACCGGCGACGATGGCCGTGAGTACCTCGACTTTCTTGCCGGCATCGGCGTGTGCAGCCTAGGTCATGGCGACCCGGCTGTGCTCTCGGCGCTCGAGGCACAGACCAAAAAGCTCATGCATGTCTCCAATTACTTCTACATTGAGCAGCGCGGACAGGTCGCGGCGCTGCTGTCCAAGCTTGCTAACGACGACGCAGATGGTGCGCGCGTGCTTGCCGATGCCATTGTCGCCGGCGATGAGACCACGGCAGCTGCTCTTGGTGCCCCGGCTGCGGGCGAGCAGGTGTGGGAGACGTTCTTTGCCAACTCCGGCGCCGAGGCCAACGAAGGCTCGATGAAGCTTGCGCGCCTGTACGCCAAGCGTGCCGGTAATGGCGGCAACACTATCGTGTGCATGCGCGGCGGCTTCCACGGCCGTACGCTCGAGACTATTGCGGCCACCATGCAGGATTGGCTGCAGGACAGTTTCCGCCCGCTGCCGGGTGGCTTTGTGGCCTGCACGCCCAACGATGTCGATGAACTGCGTGCAATCTTTAAGCAGCTGGGGAGCGAGATTTGTGCCGTGATGCTCGAGCCGATCCAGGGTGAGAGTGGCGTGCACCCCATGACCGAGGAGTTTATGGCTACGGCGCGCGACTTGGCGCACGAGGTGGGTGCCGTGCTTATCGCCGACGAGGTCCAGTGCGGTATCTTCCGCACGGGTAAGCCGTTTGCGTTCCAGACCTATGGCGTGGAGCCCGACATCATGAGCCTTGCCAAGGGCATTGCCGACGGCGTGCCCATGGGTGCCGTCGTGGCAAAGAAGGAGATTGCCGACGTGTTTAAGCCGGGCGACCACGGCTCGACTTTTGGCGGTAGCTGCTTGGCCATCGCGGCGTGTGCCGCGACGCTCTCCGCGCTTGTGCGTGGCGATTATGCCGAGCATGCTGCCAAGGTGGGTGTCTATATGGAGCAGGCGCTGGCTAAGCTTCCGCATGTGGTAGAGGTTCGTGGCCGTGGCCTGATGCTCGGCTGCGATCTGGACGATACTGCGGGTGATGCACACGACGTTGTGGCCGGCGCGCTGGCCGCCGGTGCCGTGATTAACGCTACGGGTGCTCATACGCTGCGTTTCTTGCCACCACTTGTCTGCGAAGAAGCCGACGTGGACAGCCTGATCGAGATCCTGTCGGGTGTCTTGGGCTAACGCAGCGCAATAACTCAATTTGGACCGGGTTCCGGACTGTGGGCGTGTCCTATGCGGCATGATTCAGCGGTCTGGAGCCCGTTTTGCCTTAGATTTGCTAAGGCAGGGAGACCTGCTGGTCAAAAAACATCAAATATGAGTACTGTTACCGATTTGGTAGCAGCAATTTTGGACTAATAAGGCCAGATAGCAAGTCGAAATGGTAGCGCGCAGAGATGTGGTGTAAGAGGCGGGGCGTGCCCCGCCTCTTCCCTT
>CAUDDU010000091.1 GCA_958448375.1 uncultured Collinsella sp. | reverse complement strand
GAGGCAACCGGCACGCGCGCGGAATACATTAAAGCCCGCGGGCAGTCCGACGAGTACTGCTGCGCCCTCATCACCGACTATCTGAAGAAACACGGGCACGCGGACCGTTCCACCATCGACGCAGTCGTTTTTCCCTCGCTCTCATCGGAGCTGAACGATGAGCAGAGACGGAACAAGGTCAAAAACCTCCTCAGCAAGCTGCGAAAGGACCGCGTTATCCATTACGAGCCCAAGGGCGAGAACAAGGGATGGGCCCTCGGATACTCGCTTTGAATTTATCCGAGCTAGACGGCCATTCGCTGCATTTTCAGACCATATGAAGAAAGGAATCGCAGCTCAGGGCGCGGATACGCATTGTCAGATTTATCCGAACTAATCCGGATTCCCCCTCAAGCATCGCCATGTCGGTTGAAGATAGATGCGCCCTGCTTCCCGCGGTAGCCCCGCGAGAGGCAGGGCCGCTTTGCAACTTGACAATGTTCAGTCCATTAAAAAAGGGCGGCCGGATAACCCGACCACCCCAAAACACCCTTATGTTGCCGCGGCTTACTTGCGAACGACCTTAACGATGGCGTCACCAGCAGCGACGGCAGACTCGGCCTCGACGGCGAGCTCGACGTCGGCGAACTCGGCGGTGTTGGACACAGCCACGACGACGCAGTCCTTATAGCCGGCAGCGGCGATCTTGGCGCGGTCGATCTTGAGCATGGGCTGGCCAGCCTTAACGACATCGTCAGCCTTGACGAAGCCCTCGAAGCCGTCGCCGTTCATGTTGACGGTATCGACGCCAACGTGCACCAAAACCTCGATGCCGCTATCGGACTGCAGGCCCACGGCGTGACCCATGGTGACGGTCACCTTGCCGTCGCAGGGAGCGTAGACCAGATCGTCCTCGGGCCACACGGCACAGCCCTTGCCCAGCACCTCGCCGCTAAAGACGGGATCGGGCACGTCGGCCATCTTGATGACCTTGCCCTTGACGGGCGAGCACAGCACGTCGGCGCCGGCAGAAGTAGAGATGGAGGCAGGAGCAGCGGCAGCCGCGGGCTCAGCCTTCTTCTTGAACATGTCAAACAGACCCATACGTTTTCTCCTCTTGATTAAGCGCAACGTTATGCGCATGCCTATGGTGATTATAGTGCCAAATGGCCAAATTGCTAAGGTAAGAGCTCGAATCGAGAGCCCTTCCCGGTAGTACTCGTGGGATGAGTATCTCCTTTGCATCGCGGGTCGATAAGCTGAGTATCGCCTGCGCAGGTTATGGAGCACATGGAAGGGCTCTACCAGACCACGCTGGCCGAAACGCAGGAGCTGCTCGATCCCACGCAGCTTGACCACGCCGCCAAGCTTATCGCGAACGCCCGACAGGTCGACATCTACACGGGCTCGCACAACCTCTATCCAGCGGGAATGTTCCGCGATCGCCTGCTCTCCGCCGGTAAAAGCGCGACGTGCCACGACGGTGTCGAGGCCCAGGTGCGAACGGCGCTCGCCTCGGGTCCCGACTATGCGGCAATCGTCATCTCCTACAGCGGCCTTGCCCCCAACCTCAAGGGCATCTTGCCGATCCTCAGCAGTCGGCATGTCCCGGTCATCGTCATCGGCACGCCTTATTGCGCTCGCATTCACCCCGGCTTTGCCGCCTATCTCACGGTGAGCGACCACGAGAGCATGACGCATCGCATCACGCAGTTCGCGAGCCACATCGCCGTGCAATACGTGCTCGATTCGCTTTACAGCAACTACTTCGCCAAAGACTACGCCCGCTGCTCCGAATTCCTAGAGCGCTCATTCCCCTACACCCGCCTCCCCGGGCTCAAGTAGCTATTTAAAAACATCCCCAATGACTACTTGCCGCATTCGGAGCAAGGCAACGCCGCAGGTAGAGGACGGACAGCGAGCGCCGTCCAGGGCGAACAAGTTGGCATGAAAAAGGCGAGGCATTGACCTTCTGGTCATGCCTCGCCTTTTGAATGACAAATTGTCGCCCTGGGCGGCGCGCAGCGTCGGCCGGTTACGGCGTTTGGTAAAACGCCGTAACTAACGAACTCCGTACTGCTCGTAGTAGGCGTCGATGGCGGTCTTAAGCTCGTCATCGATGACGACCTTGCCGTCGATCTCGTGGTTGTAGAGGGTCTCGACGACCTCGGCCATGGAAACGATGCTCGCGACGGGGAAACCGTACTTGGCCTCGATCTCCTTCTGCGCGGTGGTCACGCCGCCCTTGCCGACCTCCATGCGGTTAAGAGACACGATGAGGCCCTTGATCTCGACATCGGCAGCAGCCTTGACCTTGGGATAGGTCTCATCGATGGACTTGCCGCTGGTGGTGACGTCCTCGACCATGACCACGCGGTCGCCATCCTGGGGCTCGTAGCCCAGCAGGTTGCCCTTGTCGGCGCCGTGGTCCTTGGCCTCCTTGCGGTCGCAGCAGTACTTGACCTCCTTGCCGTACAGCTCGTGGTAGGCAATCGCGGTCACGACGGCCAGGGGAATGCCCTTGTAGGCCGGTCCAAACAGCACGTCAAAGTCGTCGCCAAAGTTATCGTGGATGGCCTGGGCGTAATACTCGCCCAGCTTCTTGAGCTGGTAGCCCGTCACGTAAGCGCCGGCGTTCATAAAGAACGGGGACTGACGGCCGCTCTTGAGCGTAAAGCTGCCGAACTTAAGGACGTCGGACTCGACCATAAACTTGATGAACTCTTGCTTGTAAGCCTCCATGCGGGCTCCTCTCGTAATCGCGTACGTGCCCTCCAGTTTAGCGCAGGCAGGGCGTCGATGCAGGTACGCTTTAAGGCCACATCCCCCGTTAGAGTAAGGGACTGGCCGGCGGCTCATACGCTAGTCCTTGGGTGTCCAGGACCAGAAGAAGTTGATAAGGGCCACACGTGAGGTGGTGCCGGTCTTTTTGTTGATCGAGGAAATGTGACGATAGAGCGTGGAGCGCGAAAGGAAAAGCGTTGTGGCGATGTCCTGAACGCTCTGGTCCGAAACGACCAAGGCCTCAAGAATATCGCGCTCGCGCTCTGTAAGCTCAAAGGTGGCGACGAAGGCATCGAGGCGTTCATCGGACGTGAGCTCCGCTGCCTCCACGGGCTCGGGGTCGGAGCATGTGGGCGCAAGATCCCCACCAAGATCGTCGGTAGCAAGCGACAGGCCATCCTGCATCACGACATCATCGGCCCGTTGCCCCAACTGCCCCAGCAGCGTAATCGCAATACCCACAAACATCACGAGCGCCGCGCCGACTGCCGCCAGCACGTTTTGACTCGAGATAATCGCCACTGCCGGCGCCGTCACGAACATCGAGCACACGTTGTTGACGACGCGACCCATGCACGGCCAAAAATATGACCAGCGCGCATAGAGCGAGACGGCGGCATATTTTGTGGTAAAGAACACCACGAAAAAGCCCGAGCCCAGATAAAAGATGATCGTGGCAGCAAGCTCGTTGCCGCCATTGCCATCGACGATGAGCACAAAGAACGAAAGCGTGGACAGTATGGCGGCACATGTCATGCCGATATTCATATACGAGCGGCCGTGCAGGTCAAATAGTGCGCCAGCGACCAACGAGCTCACGACAAGCAGCAGGCGCGGCCAATCGCCCAAATCGACGGCTCCGACAGCATGCAGGGTCGTGAAGCCCGCGTTGAGAGCGGCGAATACGCTGGAAAGATACGCCGTCGCCACGGTCAGGCGAACTACGGCGCGACGGAATGCCGCCTTTGCCTCGGGATCGTCATGCCACTTGGCGCCATATTCCAGAGCATCTACCGAAAGCCCGGCAGCACTGGGTTCAAAGTTGGGGTCGGACTCGTCGCACAGCTTGGCGCGTCGGGCACCGTGGAGCAACGCCACCTGCGCGATCGCACAGACGACCAGCACAGCCTGCTGAGGAATACCGACAGGCATCACCATGTGGTTGATCACCTGTACCAGAACGCCCATGGCATAGGAAAGTGCGGCGGCGCGCGCCAGGCAGGGCGTCTGCGCAAAACGCCGCGCAAGATTGGCATGGGCGGTCGATCCGCAATAGCCCAGGGCGCAGCACGCCACCAGGCCGCCGGCAATTACTACCTCAAACCGCACTGCCGTAATCATCAGCAGCAACGCCGATACCAACAGCACGCCTGTAATATCGCTCGTCGCATCGATCGTCTGGGGAAGGCGATAGTACAGAAATGGGCGCACGAAAAAGCCAATCACGCTCGCGCCGACAACGATGCTCTCGTAGATGACGACCTCACTCGATGGCACGAACTCGGCTATGCGCACATCAAAGAGATACTCGCACGCCAAAAACGTGAAGAAGAACAGCGCCAGGCATATAATCTCCCGAATGCCCCGACGCAAATATGCGGTTGTGTCTCCCATGCCCCTCACGGTTAACCCCCGGCCGCTCAATTGTCTGGAAATCTATTTTAATAAAGAACCAGTCTCAATATCGAAGCCAGGCTCGAAATGTTGCCAATTCGACCCCAGCCGTCCACATCACGCCGCGATTTTGAGCCGCATGGACCAGAAGGAACGCGCGCAACGCCACTTCCTTGATGGGCATCCCGATGCGAACGCGCCCGGCGAGCATTAACTGCTCGCCGGGCGCCTTGGTTAGGAGACTCTGAAGTTAAGTGTCTCAGCTTCCTTAGGACAGGTCCTCACCATTCGTCTCGATGACATGCTTGTACCAGTCGAAGCTCTTCTTTTTGGAACGCTTGAGAGTGCCGTTGCCCGCATCATCGCGGTCCACATAGATAAAGCCGTAGCGCTTGGACATCTCGCCCGTGCCGGCAGACACCAGGTCGATCGGGCCCCAGGTAGTGTAGCCCAGCAGGTCAACGCCGTCCTCGGTCACCGCATCGCGCATCGCGGCAATATGCTGGCGCAGGAAGTCGATACGGTAGTCGTCGTTGATGGAACCATCCTCCTCGACAACATCCTTGGCGCCCAGACCGTTCTCGACCACAAACAGCGGCTTCTGATAACGGTCGTACAGGTCGTTAAGGGTGA
>CAUDDU010000090.1 GCA_958448375.1 uncultured Collinsella sp. | reverse complement strand
TCACCGTCCCGGCCTACTTCAACGACGCCCAGCGTCAGGCCACCAAGGACGCCGGTAAGATCGCCGGCCTCAACGTCAAGCGTATCGTCAACGAGCCGACCGCTGCTGCTCTTGCCTATGGCCTGGACAAGCAGGGCACCGACCAGCGCATCCTGGTCTTCGACCTGGGCGGCGGCACCTTCGACGTCTCCATCCTCGACCTCGCCGACGGCGTGTTTGAGGTTCTGTCCACCTCGGGCGACAACCACCTGGGCGGCGACGACTGGGATCAGCGCATCATCGACTGGATGGCCGATAAGTTCCAGCAGGAGAACGGTGTCGACCTGCGTCAGGACCCCATGGCCCTGCAGCGTCTGAAGGAGGCCGCCGAGAACGCCAAGAAGGAGCTCTCCGCCGCCCAGCAGACCACCATCAACCTGCCGTTCATTACCATGAACCAGTCCGGCCCGCTGCACCTCAACTACACGCTGACCCGCGCCGAGTTCGAGAAGATCACCCGCGACCTGCTCGAGCGCTGCAAGCAGCCTGTCACCAACGCCCTGCGCGACGCCAAGCTTAAGCTCTCCGATCTGACCGAGGTCATCCTCGTCGGCGGCTCCACCCGTATGCCCGCCGTCCAGGAGCTCGTCAAGACTATGACCGGCAAGCAGCCCAACATGTCCGTGAACCCCGACGAGGTCGTTGCCGACGGCGCTGCCGTCCAGGGCGGCGTGCTCACCGGCGACGTCGAGGGCATCCTGCTGCTCGACGTTACCCCGCTGTCGCTGGGCGTCGAGACCATGGGCGGCATCATGACCAAGATGATCGACCGCAACACCACGATCCCGACCTCCAAGACCGAGGTCTACTCCACCGCTGCCGACAACCAGACCAGCGTCGAGATCAACGTGCTCCAGGGCGAGCGTGAGCTTGCCCGCGACAACAAGTCGCTCGGTAAGTTCCAGCTGACCGGTATCCCGGCTGCCCGCCGCGGCGTGCCGCAGATCGAGGTCACCTTCGACATCGACGCCAACGGTATCGTCAAGGTCTCCGCTAAGGACAAGGGCACCGGCAAGGAGCAGCAGATCACCATCTCCGGCTCCACTGCTCTGTCCGACGACGAAGTCGATCGTATGGTCAAGGACGCCGAGGCTCATGCCGAGGAGGACAAGAAGCAGAAGGAAGAGGTCGAGGTCCGCAACCAGACCGACAGCCTGTGCTACTCCACCGAGCAGACCCTCAACGAGCTGGGCGACAAGGTTTCCGCTGACGTGAAGTCCAAGGCCGAGGCCGCTATCGCCGACGCCAAGAAGGCGCTCGAGGGCTCTGACGTCGAGGCCATCAAGGCCGCCGGCGAGTCCCTGCAGTCCGTGGCCTATGAGCTGGCCCAGGTTGTCTACGCCGACGCTCAGCAGCAGACCGACGGTGCCGCCGGCGCCCAGCCTGCCGACGATGACGTCGTCGATGCCGACTACGAGGTTGTGGACGACGAGGACAAGTAATCATGTCCGCCCGTAAAGCTCGCACGGAGGCGGCTGCCGCTGGCGCCGCCCCCGTTGACTCTGAGGAGAAGGACGTGAAGATTCCCGTAGAGGCCGTCGACGATACCGAGGCCAACGAGGCCGCGGCCGCCGAGGCTGCCGAGAACCAGGTAGAGGATTCCAACAAGGAGGCGACGATGACCGAGGACGAGATGGTGGAAGCTGCTATCCGCGCCGGTGAGGAAGCCGCCGACAACGACTTTAAGCTCAAGTTCGAGCAGGCCCAAAAGGAGCTCGCCGACGTGCGCAGCGAGCTCGATGCTGCGGCAGAGGCTCAGAAGGCCGCAGAGGACAAGGCAAAGGACGCCACCGAGCGCACCGCCCGTCTGCAGGCCGACTGGGAGAACTTCCGTCGCCGCACCGCCAATGAGCGTATCGCCGAGCGCGAGCGCGCGACCGAGAAGCTTGTCACCGCGCTGTTGCCGGTGATCGACGATATCGAGCGCGCGATTGACCATGCCCGCAGTCAAGAGCTTTCCGACGACTTTAAGCAGTTCGTCGATGGCGTTGACGCGGTACATGCCAAGCTGCTCGACGTGTTCGCGCACGAGGGCGTTGAGCCAATCGACCCCAAGGGCGAGGCGTTCGATCCGCTCGAGCACCAGGCCGTGGGTCGCGTCGAGGACGCGTCGCAGTACGACGAGACCGTCAACGATGTGTACCAGAAGGGCTACCGCATGGCGGATCGCATCCTGCGTTCCGCGATGGTGACGGTGACCTACGGTGGCGAGAAGCGCCCCGCACCGGAGCCCGAAGCGGCGCCCGAGGATGCTACGGCCGATACGGCCGAGAGCACCGAGGAGTAATTGAGAAGGGCCCCGGGGCAACACCCGGGGCCCTTTCTGGCCTAGTGCCATATGAAAGCATGAACCGTCGTCTGCATGGGCGGCGGACGTAACAGGAGAGGAGCTACGATGGCTGCAGGCAAAACCTTCTATGACATCCTGGGCGTATCCAAGAGCGCCTCCGACAAAGAGATCAAGAGCGCGTTTCGCAAGCTCGCGCAAAAATATCACCCCGATGCCGGCGGCGACGAGGCCAAGTTTAAGGAGATCAGCGAGGCCTATGAGACGCTTTCGGACGAGAAGAAGCGCAAAGAGTACGACCAGATGCTCATGTTTGGCGGTATGCCGGGCGCGGGCGGCGCGTATGGCGGCGGCTACGGTGCCGGCGCGGGTGCCAGCGGCTGGGGCGACATCTTCGACAGCATCTTTAGCGGCAACGGCGCCTGGGGCAGCGATTGGGGCTCGGGCTTTGCCGGGGCTGCGGGCGCTGCCGGTGCCGGCGCTGGCCGCAGCCGTGCTCGCAAGGGCGGCGACCTGTCGCTGACCGTCGATGTGACGGCCGAGGACGCGTTTCGCGGTGTGACGCACAAGGTCACCTATCGCATTCCCTCGACAGGTGAGCAGCAGACCATTACGGTCTCGGTGCCTGCGGGTGCGGTCGACGGCGGCAAGCTGCGCTACAAGCGTCGCGGCGAGTATGGCGTTGCCGGCGGCGAGCGCGGCGACCTGGTCGTGACCACGCATGTGGAGGAGCACCCGCTGTTTAAGCGCAAAGGTGCCGACGTGACCATGGAGGTACCGGTCTCGGTCTACGAGGCGGCGCTCGGCTGCACGGTGGACGTGCCGACGCCCGGCGGTGCGACGGTTCGTCTGAAGGTGCCCGCGGGTACCCAGACGGGCAAGAAGTTCCGCTTTAAGGAAATGGGGGCGCCCGACGTTAAGCACCGTGGCCGCACAGGCGCGCTGCTCGTCGAGATCAAGGTGCAGGTCCCCACGAACCTATCCGATGACGAGCGCGATGCCATGACCAAGCTGCGCGAGACCGACACACGCGACTATCGCGAGAAGGTCAACCGTTACAAGGCGACGTACTAGGGCGGTCGCGGCGCACGCCCGCGCCCACGGGCTTATGATGGACGATAACGAGACGGAAAGGGGTCAGGTAGCATGGCCGAGGACAATAGGAACAAACCGCTGTACATGATCAGCGTGGCGGCCGAGCTGACCGGCATGCACCCGCAGACTCTGCGCGTCTACGAGTCCAAAGGCTTGGTGAATCCCCAGCGCTCGGGCGGCAACACGCGTCTGTATTCGCGTGCCGATATCGAGCGCCTGGAGCTCATCAACCAACTGACCGACGAGGGCATCAACCTCGCCGGCGTGGTGCGCATCCTCGATATGAAGGAGCGTGCCGAGGAGCGCGAACGCGAGAACGAGAAGCTCCGCGCCCGCGTACGCCAGCTCGAGGACGAGCTGCACGAGTACAAGATGCAAAAGAAGATCACCGCCCTGGCCCCGCGCGACGGCTCAGTTAACCCCGAGCAAGTCATGCGCAAGCTGCTGGGCGCCGGCGGGGATTTGTAGTTACGCGGTTTTACCAAACCGCGTAACGGGCCGACGCTGCTCGACGTCCAGAGCGACAATTTGTCATTCAAAAGGCAAGGCATGACCAGAAGGTCTATGCCTTGCCTTTTTCATGCCAACTTGTTCGCTCTGGACGTCGCTCGCTGTCCGTCCTCTACCTGCGGCGTTGCCTTGCTCCGGATACGGCAGGGTAGTCATTGGGGACGTTCTTAAATGACTAGTCAAAGGGGACATTCTTGCGGCATTTGGCACTTGGGGACGTTCCTTTTGTGCCGGCACTTTGGGACACTCCTTGTTAGGAGAGTGATGCAAGGGGCTCGTCCTTTACTTTACCGAGATAAAGTGAACGTGCAGATTCGCAACCCACTCGCAACTGTTCTATGGCACGATATTGAATGAATGTATGCTATGCGCCCGAGCCTTTCGGGCAGAGTGGGAGACAGTATGGTCAAGCTGTACGAGGACGGCATCTACCTGCGCGGCGGCAGCGAGGTTGTGCCTGCGGCCGAGGCTGCCGAGCGCGGTATTACGCAGACGCCCGAGGATGCCAAGCGTGGCACCATCGCGTATTCGATCCTCCAGGCACACAATACGTCCGGAGATCCCGAGGCGCTCAAGATCCGCTTCGACGCCATGGCGAGCCACGACATCACCTTTGTCGGCATCATCCAAACGGCGCGTGCCTCGGGCATGGAGCAGTTCCCGCTGCCTTACGTGCTCACCAACTGCCACAACTCGCTGTGCGCCGTGGGCGGCACCATCAACGAGGACGACCATGTCTTTGGCCTTTCCGCGGCCAAAAAATACGGCGGCATTTTCGTCCCGCCGCACATCGCCGTCATCCACTCCTTTATGCGTGAGAACTTCGCCGGCTGCGGCAAGATGATCTTGGGCTCCGACTCGCACACCCGCTACGGCGCCCTGGGCACCATGGCCGTGGGCGAGGGCGGCGGCGAGCTGGCAAAGCAGCTGCTGCGCGACACCTACGATGTCGCCTATCCCGGCGTCGTCGCCATCTACCTCACGGGCGCTCCGCGCCCCGGCGTCGGCCCGCACGATGTGGCGCTCGCCATCATCCGCGCCGTCTTTGCCAAGGGCTACGTCAAGAACAAGGTCATGGAGTT
>CAUDDU010000089.1 GCA_958448375.1 uncultured Collinsella sp. | reverse complement strand
CGCCGTCCCGCACCCGCGTCCGCGCCGGAAATTTACGCCTGAGCGTTGGCGAAGGCCTGCTTGGCGCCCTCGGCACGCACGACGGCGAGCGCGCTGACGACAAACTCCTCAAGACCTGCGATCTGCGTAAGGTCCTCGCCCCACATTTGCTCGTTGGTGAGCACATCGTGCACCAGCTGGGCATCGTCGGTGCCGGCATGGGCGGCGTAGAAGTCGAGCACGAAGGCGTCGTCCTGAGCGGTGTACTCGGTGCCGTCGGAGCGACGCAGGTGCAGGCCGTCGCCCTCGCGGGACACGAGCTCCTGCGTGTAGAAGGAGATGAGCGTAGCGAGGCTCGTCGCCAGACACTTGGGCAGGTTGCCGGTCTCGGCAACGTAGTCCTTGAGCGTGGGCAGGTCACGAGCGCGCCACTTAGCCGTGGAGTTGAGGCAGATGGAGAGCAGCGCATGATCAATAAACGGGTTGTCGAAGCGGTTTTCGACGGCGGCGGCAAAGGCCTTGCAGTCCTCGACATCCAAGTCGGCGGCAAGCGTCGGAATGACCTCGTCGTAGAGCATGGTGTTCATGAAGCCGCGAACGGTCTCGTCATGCATGCAGTCGCGCACGATATCAAAGCCGGCAACCCAAGAGCCCGGAACAAAGGCGGTATGGGCACCGTTGAGGATGCGGACCTTGCGCTTTTTGTACGGGGTGACGTCGGGAGTCACAAAGACACCCGGAAGACCAGCCTTCACAAAGGGAAGCTTCTCGGCAAGCGACTCGTCGCCCTGGATGCCCCACATCTGGAAGGGCTCGCGCACGGCCAGGAAGGGATCCTCGTAGCCCAGACGCTCAGCCACCGCGGCGGCCTCGGATGCGTCGCGGATACGGCCCGGCACGATGGTGTCGACGAGCGTGGTGCAGACGGTGCAGTCGTTGGCCATCCACTGCGCAAACTCGTCCTCCCAGCCCCAGTCGCTCACATACTGGTTCATGATGCGCAGCAACTCCTCGCCGTTGTGATCGATGAGCTCGCAGGCGAGGACGATGACGCCCGGCTTACCGGCAGCCCAGCGGGTGTGGAGCACCTGGGCAAGCTTGGCGGGGAAGCTCGCAGGTGGCATGTCGTCGGCCTTGCAGGACGGGTCATAGGCGATACCGGCCTCGGTGGTGTTGGAGACGATGATCTCTAGGTCGTCGGAGACGGCGACCTCCATCATGGCGCGGTAGTCGTCCTCACGATACGGGTTAAGGCAGCGGCTGCAGGCGCTGATCACGCGGGACTCGTCAACCGTGTTGCCGTTCTCCTTGCCGCGCACCAGCACGGTGTACAGGTCGTCCTGGGCATTGATACCGTCGGCAAAGCCAAAGGCACCGTTGATGGGCTGCACCATGACGACCTTGCCGTTCCAGCCGGTGGCCTCGTTGCCCATGTCAAAGAAACGGTCGACGAAGGCGCGCAGGAAATTGCCCTCGCCAAACTGCAGAACCTTCTCGGGAGCATCCTTGGGCAGCAAATAGCCCTTGTAGCCGATCTTCTCGAGCGCATCGTAGCTGATGTTCTCCATCTATGTGTCTCCTTAGATGTTTGTTAGCGTGCAAGCAAAACGGGGCTCCGCGTTTGGCAACGGCGCCCAGGGTTCGATGTGATTCGATGCGGGCTTAGGCCTCGTCGGTGTCCAGGTCAAAGCCAAAGTAGCGGACCGCATTGTTGTAGCTGATGTCGCGCACGATACTGCCCAGCAGCTCCATGTCGGCCGGGTACTTGCCCTGCTCGACCCACTCGCCGATCACGCTGCACAGCACGCGACGGAAGTACTCGTGGCGCGGATAGGACAGGAAAGAGCGGGAGTCGGTAAGCATGCCCACAAAGTTGCCCAGGACGCCCTCGTTAGCCAGAGCCGTGAGTTGCTCGCGCATGCCGACCTCGTTGTCGTTGAACCACCAGGCGGAGCCGTTCTGGATCTTACCGGCGGTCGGAGCCTCCTGGAAGCAGCCCATGACGGTATCGATCATGGTGTTATCGATGGGGTTCAGGCTGTACAGAATGGTCTTGGGCAGGCCGCAGGTCTCCTGAATGGAGTTGAGGAAATCGGCAAGCTGGTCGGACGGCGTGTAGTTGGAGATGCAATCGTAGCCGGTATCGGGACCGAGCTTGGCAAACATGGCGCGGTTGTTGTCGCGCTTGCAGCCAAAGTGCAGCTGCATGGCCCAGCCCAGACGGACATACTCGCCGGCAACGAACTGCATAAAGGCAGTCTTGTACTTGAGGACCTCTTCCTCGGTAAGCGGCTCGGCAGCCAGACCCTTGGCAAAGATAGCCTCGATCTCGTCGGCGGTAGCCGGGACGTACATAACGTAGTCGAGTGCGTGGTCGGAGGCGCGGCAGCCCAGCTCGTGAGCAACGTCGTAGCGCTTGGAAATGGCAGCCTTCATGCCCTCAAAGTCGCTGACCTCAACGTCGGCAACCTCGGAAAGGTGCTTGCAGTAGTCGGCAAACTCCTGGCCGCGCTCGATGCGCAAAGCGGCATCGGGGCGCATGGCGGGAACGACCTGAACGTCAAAGCTGTCGTCGGCGGCAATCTTCTTGTGCCACTCAAAGCTGTCGGCGGGGTCGTCGGTAGTGCAGATCATGCGGACGTTGGACTGCTTGATCAGGTTACGGCAGGTAAAGCTAGCCTCAGCGAGCTTGGCGTTGGCAAGGTCCCAGACCTCCTGGGCAGTCTTGCCGTTGAGGACGCCCTCGTAGCCAAAGTAGCGCTTAAGCTCCAGGTGGCTCCACTCAAAGACGGGGTTGCCGACGCAGCGACCCAGGGTCTCGGCCCACTTTTGGAACTTCTCGCGAGCAGGGGCGTCGCCAGTGATAAAGCGCTCGTCGACGCCGTTGGCACGCATCAGGCGCCACTTGTAGTGGTCGCCGCCCAGCCAAACCTCGGTGATGTTCTCGAAACGCTTGTCCTCCCAAATCTCCTTGGGAGAAATGTGGCAGTGGTAGTCGACGATGGGCATGCCCTCGGCAAAGTTGTGGAACAGCTCCTCGCCGGTCTTGGTGCTCAGCAGGAAATCCTGATCGTCCATAAAGTTTTTCATCAAACAACCCCTTTGTTTGCGGAGCGGGCGCACAATACGCTCGTCATCCTCTAGGTGAACGTTCACTATACTAATCCATTACGACTCAAAAGGTGAACGTTCACCTAACAACCATGGGGTGAACGGTAGGTTTTGCCCGTTCAACGGTTGCCGGAGCTGTGACTTGCATGCATTGCGGACCGGTTGGCGTCCCCGAACACCGAACTTGAGCGCTTTTGCTCAGGTGGGTCATGTCCCGACGTACATTTTTGGGAGTATTCAGCATTGGAGCGCGCCGTGCGCCATCCTCAGCGTCCTATTTGGAACGCAGATAGCGCCCGATCGGCATAAAAAGTGCCCCCGATGGCAAATTACGCCATCGGGGGCACTTAAAACAGTCGTTCTGCACCTCATTCAGGGCATGCCAATGCTGAATACTCCCAAAAATGCACGTCGCAAGAGGGGGTACCTGCTCAATCGGCTAAATACCCGCAAGTTCGCAGTAGCGGTCGACATTGCTGGCAAATACCATCTCGACGGCGCCCTTCTGGACGGGCTCCGTCGGGGTCCTTCCCCACAGCAGATAATCGCCCAGCGTCTTAGCGCCGCGATACGCCAGGCTCGTCGGGTCCTTATAGACAATATTGGTAAAGATACCGCGGCGCAAGGCCAGAGCACTTTCGGGAAACAGGTCGTTGCCGATCACCATGACCTGACCGGCCTTGCCGGTCGAGACGAGCGCGTCGGCAACCACTTCGGAACCAACGGCAAAAACGCTACAGATAAGTTCAGGGGCGTCCGGCGCACTCAAGCGCTTTTCGAGCTCATGCTCGAGTTGTTTGACTTGCGCATGGGCACCTGCAAGATCCTCAACCTGCCATGGAATATCACGTTCGCGCAGGTAATTGTGGAAGGCGCGGGCGGTTAGATAGTGCGAATCGGTATATGGGTCGCCTGTCAAAAGGAGCACGCGGGCGTCGGCCCCAGAAGCATGGACCAGGTTTGCCGCCTGCTCGGCCATAAGGCTGCCTGCCGTCGAATAATCGGCCAAGCTCGCACCCAAACGATTCAAATGCGGACGGTCGCCGTCGACAAGCTCAATCGTCACGCCCGCCTCGGCGATCTGCCCCAAAAGCTCAGTCGCACGATCGTCGCCCGGCGCATAGGCGAGCAAGCCATCAATCTTCTCGCCCACCTGCAGACGCTCGTCGATTTGCTCGAGTGCATCAGCGTAGCCGCCCACGCCAAATTCAACGCGCTCAACCGTAATGCCCCGGTCGATGACCTCCTGTTCAAAGCGATTGCAGCCTTCCCACAGGTAACGGAAAAAGTACGCTCCCTCGCGCGATGCGCGGGGCAGGCAAAACACCAGATTGATATCCTTGCGGCGCAGGCTTGAGGCACTTGTGTTGCGGTGATAGCCCATGGCCTCGGCCTTAGCGTTCACCTTGGCGCGCACGGATTCGCTCACGCCGGCCTTTCCCGTCAGGGCCTTGTGCACGGTATTGATGGAAACGCCAAGCTCGGCGGCTATGTCCTTCATGGTTACGCGAGCGCTCATGCGGTTACTCCGTTATAGATAAGTTGCCAATTAATAGTCCAGTTAACGATACCCCAAAAATACTCTTCGACTCGCCGTGCTCTCCCTCAAATGCACAAAGCGCCCCGCGAACGGATGCCCGCGGAGCGCTTGGATGTCCGGACCTTATTTGATACCGCGACCCAAGTCTTCGGCGATTTTGTCTACGCCCTTAAGTGCAGCGCACGTCTTTTTGTTGGAACAATGCCCCGTGCAAACGCCACCCTGAGCGCAGTCGGCGCAGGTGCCCTTGCGGTAGATGCGCACGCATACCGCGACAAACGCAATACCGATAACAGCCAGTACAACAATATCGATAGGTGCCATAGCAAGCCTCCTCTAGTTAACCACCACTTACTTTACCCCATTCTCCACCTACCAAAAAGGGACAGGTTTAT
>CAUDDU010000088.1 GCA_958448375.1 uncultured Collinsella sp. | reverse complement strand
GATGGGCGGCGTGCTTACCGGCGACCTGGGCGATTCGTATTTTATGCGCCAGCCCGTCACGCAGGCGATCGCCGAGCACTTTGGCCCCACGCTATCGCTCGCGCTTCTGGCACAGCTTATCGCGCTGTTGATTGCACTGCCCTGCGGCGTCGTCGCTGCCCTCAAACATGGGTCGCGCACCGACGCGGTCTTGCGTGTCGTTGCTCTTTTGGGCGTGGCGATACCCGGCTTTTTGATGGCGCTCATGCTTATGTGGCTGTTTGCCGTCACGTTGCGTGTGTTCCCGGTGGCCGGCTATGCGCCGCTATCGAAGGGCTGGTTCAGCCATTTACGCTATCTTGCGTTGCCGGCCATATCGCTTGGATGTGTGCAGGCGGCCCTGCTCATGCGCATGACCCGTTCGAGCGTTATCGAGGCCATGCAGCTCGACTGCGTTAAGACGGCGCGTGCCAAGGGCGTCTCAGAGGTTCGCGTGGTGCTGGCCCATGCCCTGCGAAACGCAGCGCTGCCGATTCTCACCTCGGTCGGCTATTCTTTTGGCGCCCTGATTACGGGTGCCGTGGTGACTGAGGCCATTTTTAACATCCCCGGTTTGGGCCAGCTGGTCACGAGCTCTATCGAGCGTCGCGACTATCCGGTGATTCAGGGCGTGCTTCTGGTCGTCGCCTTGTTGAATTCGGTGATCAATCTGGCCGTCGACCTTGCCTACGGCGCTTTTGACCCGCGCGCTCGCAAATGGGGCGATGCATGATGGCAAACGTTAAGAAGGCTCTTGCCAACAAGGGGTTTGTGGTCGGTGGCTGCATTTTTCTGGCGATTGCGCTGATCGCGCTCGTCGGTCCGCTGGTGTGGACGGTTAATCCCAATGCGCAGGAGATGACGTTGCGACTTTCGGCGCCTTCGCCCGCGCATCCCTTTGGCTGCGATGACTTTGGCCGCGACCTGCTTGCCCGCGTCATCGCGGGCGCGCGCGTGTCGCTTGGCGTTGGCATTGCCGTCACGCTCGCGACGAGTGCGCTCGGCTTGGTGATTGGCGCCTATGCGTGCTACAACGAGAGGCTCGATCATATTCTCATGCGCATCTGCGACGGCCTTATGTCTATTCCGGGCGTGCTTTTGGCTATCGCACTCATGGCCATGATGGGCGCCTCGGTCTGGAACGTCATCATCGCGCTCTCCATCGTCTATACGCCCAGCATGGCGCGCATCGTGCGCTCGCGTGCGATGGTGGTCAAGGAGGAGCCCTTTGTGGAGGCCCTGCGCGTGCAGGGCGCCTCGACCGCGCGCATCGTATGGCTGCATATCGTGCCCAACGTTATGGCGCCCTTCCTGGTGCAGGCGACCTTCGTCTTTGCCGAGGCCGTGCTCTCGGAGGCCGCCCTCTCGTTTCTGGGCCTGGGTATCAAGGCGCCCGACGCCAGCTGGGGAAACATCCTGCAGGCGGGCAAGAACGTGATGCGCAAAGCCTGGTGGATGATTTTCTTCCCGGCAGCAGCCATCATCGCGAGCGTGCTTTCGCTGAACCTTGCCGGCGACGGTCTGCGCGACGTCCTCGACCCCAAGACCAAGGAGGACTAGCCCATGAGCGAACATCTTTTGGACGTGCGCGACCTCTGCATCTCGTTTGTGGGCCGCGATGGCAACGCGCTGGAAGCCGTCAACAAACTCAACCTACATATCGATGCCGGCGAGATCGTTGGTGTTGTCGGCGAGTCCGGCTGCGGTAAGTCGGTGTTTGCCCAGAGTGTCATGCGCCTTTTGGAGCATGAACAGAAGATGGCCTATGAGGGCCAGATTGTGTTTGATGGCGAGGATCTGCTGGCGCGTCCGCTCAAGACGATGCGCGAGGTGCGCGGCTGCGACATCGCCATGATTTTCCAGGACCCTTTGAGCTCGCTTAACCCCGTCATGACGGTCGGGGCCCAGGTCGTCGAGGCCGTGCGGGCCCACCGTAAGGTGAGCCGACGCGAAGCCCGCAACGAGGCTCTATCGCTGTTGGAGCGTGTGGGAATTCGAGATGCCGCGGCCCGCTTCGACATGTATCCGAGCGATTTTAGCGGCGGCATGCGCCAGCGCGTGATGATTGCCATGGCGCTTGCCGGTCATCCGCGCCTGCTTATCGCCGATGAGCCCACCACGGCACTCGACACGACGACTCAAAAACAGATTTTGGACCTTCTGCGCGACCTCAACAGTTCCGAGGGCATGGCGGTGCTTTTTATCAGCCATGATTTGGGTGTCGTCACGAGCATCTGCTCGCGCGTGCACGTCATGTATCTGGGCCAAATCGTAGAAGAGATCGACGCCTGCGGCCTTATGGAGCGCCCGAGCCACCCGTATGCCCAGGGGCTCATCGCGAGCATTCCGCCGCTCGAAGGCGAGCGAGTTGACACGCTGGCGGATATTCCGGGCACAGTGCCGCCGCTTACGGCAATACCCTGTGGATGCCGCTTTGCGCCTCGTTGCGCCCGGGCGGACGAGCGTTGCTGCGCGCAGGAGCCTCCGCTGTTTGCCGTGAATGCGTGCGACCGGTCTAAATGCTGGCTTGTCGAGAAAGGGGAGTGCCATGGCTGTTGATAGCGAAGCCCTGCTTAGGGTCTCACATCTGACTAAAACGTATCCCATGCCGGGCTCAGGTTTTAAGCATCAGGCCTTTACCGCCGTGGACGATCTGTCGTTTGAGATCGCACCGGGCGAGGTCTATGGCCTGGTTGGCGAATCCGGATCGGGCAAGTCGACGACTGGACGCCTGATCTGTGGTCTCGAGCGTGCGGATTCCGGCTCGATTGTCTATCGCGGGCACGACCTCGCCACGATGTCGGAGCGCGAACGCAAGCCGTTTCGCCGCGAGATCCAGCTGGTATTCCAGGATAGCTCTACGGCCTTTGACCCACGTAACCGTGTCTGCCGCATTTTGGAGGAGCCGCTGATTATCGCCGGCGTGCGCGATGCGGATGAGCGCCATGAGCGCGCTCTCTCGGCCCTGGCCTCGGTCGGTCTTCTGGCAGAGCATTATGACCGCTATCCGCACGACCTTTCGGGGGGACAGCGCCAGCGACTCAATCTGGCACGGGCGCTTATTTGCGAGCCGCGCCTTGTGGTATGCGACGAGCCGGTCTCGGCGCTTGACGTGTCCGTTCAGGCTCAAGTTCTCAACTTACTTCGCGACCTGCAGCGCACGACGGGCGTGGCGCTGCTGTTTATCACGCATGATATGCGTGTGGTTCGGCATATGTCCGACCGGATTGGCGTGCTCTACCACGGTCGTCTTGTCGAGGAGGGCGCGGCCGAGGACGTGATCGCGCACCCGAGCGATCCGTATACGCAGGAGCTTATCGACGCCATTCCCTAGAGGATGCTTCCTTTTGGGTATGGTGTGGGTTTGTTGTTTAATTGTTGGTATATCGGTGCAAGAGAGGGGAACTACTATGGTCGATATCGAGGAACAGCCGTTGCCGCGCACTTTTGAGGAGTTCAACGAGCAGCGCAAGGCGGCGTTTATTCGCGTCAAGGATTATAAGCAGGCGGGTAATCGGCTGGTCGGCTTTTTGTGCAGCTACACGCCGCTCGAGATTATCGATGCCGCGGGGGCTGCGAGCGTGGCGCTGTGCGGCACGTCCGACGAGGTGATTCCCGAGGCCGAGAAGGTGCTGCCGGCAAACCTCTGCCCGCTCATCAAGTCGACGTACGGTTTTGCCTATTCGCAAAAGTGCCCGTTTACGTACTTTAGCGACATGATCATCGGCGAGACCACCTGCGACGGCAAGAAGAAGATGTACGAGCTACTCAACGAGCTTAAGCGCACGCACATTCTGCACCTGCCGCAGGGCCGCGATCGCGCCTACGAGCGTGAGGGCTGGTACGAGGAGTGCCGTCTGCTCAAGGAAGAGCTCGAGAACTTCTACGGCATCACTATCACCGATGACGACCTGCGCGCTGCCGTCCGTCGTCGCAACCGCCTGCGCGCGGCCCAGCTCGAGATGTTTGCCCTCCAGGCCAACCAGCCGGCGGCCATGAGCGGTGTCGACCTGATGAGCACCATGTTTGCCGGTACGTTCAGCTTTGATATCGATGCCTATACGCAGCAGCTGGAGCAAAAGGTTGCCAAGCTGCGCGAGGCCTACGACGCGGGCGAGCGCCCGGTTGCGGCGGATGCCAAGCGCATTCTGATCACCGGCTGCCCGGTGGGCGGCGTGATCAACAAGATCGGTCGCACCATCGAGTCCAACGGCGGTGTGGTCGTGTGCATGGACGACTGCTCGGGCGAGCGTACGGCGGCCATGATGATCGATCCGGAGGCTCCCGATATCCTGCGCGCCATCGCCGACCGCTACCTGGACATCAACTGCTCGGTCATGACGCCCAACGACGGTCGTATGGAAAATACACTGGCCATGTGCGAGAAGTATCACGTCGATGGCGTGGTCGAAAACGTGCTCCAGGCCTGCCACACCTTTAATGTGGAGAGTGCGCGCATGCAGGAGGCTGTCGAGGGTGCGGGTATTCCGTATATGAAGATCGAGACCGACTACGGCAGCGGCGACATGGGCCAGATCGAGACTCGCATCGCCGCCTTTATCGAGACCCTGTAGGACAAATGCGGCAAAGGGATAGCTGCTTTGCCGCATAGAAGGAGGATGCCGTGGTTGGCATTGGTATCGACATCGGTTCGACGGCCGCGAAGGCTGCGGTGGTGGACACGGATGGCGCCATTGCGTGGACCTGCGTCATACCGACGGGATATTCGTCGGTTGATGCGGCCGAGCGCCTGCGCGTGGAACTCGCGGCCGCCGGCTATGACGTGGCTGCCGACGACGTGCGTGTGATCGCGACCGGCTACGGCCGTGTCGCCGTGCCCTATGCGCATAAGGTCGTGACCGAGATCACCTGCCACGGCACCGGTGCCGTGCGCCTGTTTGGCGACCACGGCACCGTGATCGACGTGGGTGGTCAGGACATCAAGGTCATCCAGCTTAAGGGCGGCCGCGTGGCCAAATTTGCCATGAACGACAAGTGCGCTGCCGGTACCGGGCGCTTTTTGGAGATCATGGCCGACCGTCTGGGCATTTCCCAGCAGCAGA
>CAUDDU010000087.1 GCA_958448375.1 uncultured Collinsella sp. | reverse complement strand
CACCGTCGCTCCCAACCTCGGTCTGCTCAGAACCCATGCCGACAACTGCGCCGACATGCAAATCCATCCCCTCACACGCGATCCGCGCGGCACCGTGATTGGTTCTTTGCCCAAAACCTCGCCCAGCATCACCGATGTAGGCGCCGACGCCTCGCGCGAGCATCTTCGCATTTGGCTCGAGGGTGAGCACTGGTACGCCCAGGGCCTTGGATCGACCAACGGCACAGTGCTCGAATCGGGCGCGGGCGACGGCGATATTGTGATTGAGCCGCCGCGCGACCAACGCGAACCCGGCAAAGTCTATCCCCCCGTGGAAATCGCCAACAGCGACAGGCTCCATCTGGGTCTCTACACGACATTCCTTGTCATTGTGGACTAGCACGGACAGCGATCGGAAGACGGTCGCCGTCCGTCTTTCGTCTTCTACCTTCTGCGTCGTAAACGACAATACTCAGCGGTACACGTGAGCAGTGCGGCTATCATGGTACTTTACCGATATCCGCACTGCTCACGTGTACGCGCGGCAACCCATGCCAGACAAAGGAACGCCATGGATACTACCGATAGCGCCTATGGCGACAAACTCATCCGTCTCGATACGTTCGATACCGCCGTGGCGGTCGACCCCAGCGCCGAGGACGACGCCAAGCGTCGGTTTATGACGCTTATTCTTCAAACGACCCGTCGCAGCAACGGCAACATCGGGCACGTGCTGCGCGCGACCAACACGAGCGGCGAGGTCTTTGCCGTCAAGCTACTCAAGGACAACGCCATCCTTTCCGGCCAAGCCCCCGACCGCTCCGCCGAGCAATCGGCAGCGCACCTGGCCAACACCGCCGCGCTGTTTGAGGAGTACCGTCATCTGTGTACCGTCTCGCACCTGCGCGGATTTCCGCGCGTCTATGGCTACGGATCGTGCGAGGATGACCCGCTCATCCTCATGGAGTGGGTCGAGGGCACCTCACTCAAGCAGGCGCTGCCCCTGCTTCCTCACGACGCCTCGGGCGGGCTGACCACCCAGATGGTCGCCGCCGTCGGAAACGCCGTGCTTCGTGCGCTCTTGATGACCCAAGGCCTCGTGAATCCGGTCATCCATCGCGACCTGTCGCCTGCCAATATCATGTTCCGCACCACCAGCCGAACGCTCGAGCAGCAGATTGCTGATTGTTCCTTTGACCCCTGCCTCATCGACATGGGCTCCGCGACCATGGCTCTCGGCGACGACACGATCACCCGGCGCGCCGACATCTGGCGCTTTGCCACGCCCGCATACGCCGCGCCCGAGATGCTCACGCAGGATATCGAAGGCATCGCGGCCCTTCGCCGTTCGCCGGCAATCGACGTCTATGCGCTTTCGAGCATTCTGTACCAGCTCTACAGCGGTCGCAAACCGTTTGACTTTGAGTCGACGGACGCCGCTGCAACCGGCTCGTTCTATCTCGTAAAGACCAAGACCAAGCCGGCACCGCTCGAGCCGCGCTGCGAGGGCGATGAAGCGCTCGTCCAGATCATCATGAAGGGTCTCGCAGTCGAGCAGTGCGATCGTCCCACCGAGCAGCAGATGCTCGAGGTGCTCTCGGCATACCTCACCGATGCCGAATCCGAGGGCCGCGAAGGCACAGGAGACGAGGCCGCGATTGATATCGATTCTGGCACGCACCTTAAGGTCGACGTCGCCGGCGAGCGCGCACGAGAGATCCTGAATCAGGCCCGTCACGATGCCATGACCCGCCGCCGCTTTATTATCGGCGGCGCTATCGCAGCCGTTGCGGGGCTCAGCGTTATCGGGGCGGCAACCCATGGCTTTGGCATCCCCGACTACCTTGACGGCATCCGCGGTTCGCTTGACGACTACACCTGGGATCAGCTGCAGGAGATTTCGCTCAAGATTAAGGCCGCCGAGACCCGTAGCGAGGCACGCGAGATTGCCAAGCGCTATCATCTGCTCGATGCCGATGGGCATATCCCCTATCCGTGTACCAAGCGTGTCACGCTCACCAACGGGCTGCAGGTTGGCGCGCAGCTTGTGGGCATCCGCCACGATGAGCTTCTGGACGGGACGGGCAAGGCCGGACTGACGTTTATGTTCGATGCGGGTATTGCCGAGCGCAACGCTGCGGCTGAACCGCCGAGCGCCGGCTGGGCAGATTGCGAGCTGCGGGAATGGCTCAACGGCGACGGCCTTAAGCTGCTGCCCAACGAGTTGCGCGCACTCATTAAAGGGGTCAAGAAGGTCTCGAACAATGTGGGCGCCGCCAACAGCGCATCGTGCCTGAGCGAGTTGCCCGCAACCCTTTGGCTGCCCGCCATGGTCGAGCTGTGCGGTACGCAACCGCCCGATTCGTTTACCGAGGACTATCACTACCTGGCAGACATCTACAACGGCGAGGGCAAGGAGTATCAGCTCTTCCGCGAGCTCAAGGTGAGCCCGTATTCCACGAACGAGACGATGGTCCGCCAGTGGAAGGGCAAGGACACCTGTTGGTGGGAGCGCACGGTGAGCCCCGACACATCGGAGAGCGAAGGCACGCTCTATATGAACCGCGTGGGGCACGACGGCGACGTCTTTACGTACGCAACGCCTGCGGAAAAGCCAAACAAGCTAACCTGTGTGATCCCCGGGTTCTGTATCTAGGCGGCGGGCGTCTTGCCGCAACGGGACCCCTCCCCGGCAATTGTCTCGATCTGTAACAGTTAGAGGTCATTTTCCCTGCTAGATGTTACAGATTGAGATGATTGGTTGGGACGGTCCATCGGCCAACCATCCATCCTCATCTGTAACGAAATCTCATATATTATTTCTGTACTGGACACCCCCAGGGGGTATGGGTGTATAGTATCGGATGGTTAACATTTCCGACACTACGTCACAGAAAGGAGAAGCCATGGCTCAAGATAAGTTCGATGTGGGCGGCATGACGTGCGCCGCCTGCCAGGCGCACGTGGACCGTGCCGTGAGCAAACTCGACGGCGTCCAAAGCGTCGCGGTCAATCTGCTCGCCGGCTCTATGCTGGTGGACTACGACCCTGCGCAGGTCTCCCCCGACGACATCTGCACCGCTGTCGACCGCGCGGGCTACTCGGCCTCGCCCATCAGCACGGGCACCGACGCTGTCCAAAGCGGAAGTGCGCAAGCCAGGTCCGGCGCCGCCCATATGGAGTCGCCGACCAAAAAGTTGGAGGCCGCCGCCTCTGCCATGCGCACCCGCCTCATCGTCTCGATCGTATTCCTCATCCCACTGTTCTACATAGGCATGGGGCACATGCTCGGCTGGCCGCTGCCCGGCATCTTCACCGGCCACACCCACAGTATGACGCTCGCGCTCACCGAGCTCGTCCTGCGCATCCCCATCGTCTACGTCAACGACGCGTACTTTATCAACGGGTTTAAATCGCTCGCGCACGGCGCGCCCACCATGGACGCCCTCATCGCCGTCGGCGCCACCGCGTCCATTGCCTGGTCGCTCTACGCCATGTTTATCATGGCCGACCAGCTGGCCGCGGGCCAGGTCCACGAGGCCATGATGACGGGCATGGACAACCTGTATTTTGAGAGTGCGGGCACGATCCTGTCGCTGGTCACCGTGGGCAAATACCTCGAGACACGCAGCAAATCCAAGACCGGCGGCGCTATCGAGGCGCTCATCGACTTGGCACCCAAGACCGCGACCGTCGTGGCCGAGGACGGTATCGAGGCCACCGTCGACGTCGATGCCATTCTGCCCGGCCAGGTGCTGCGTGTGCGCCCCGGCGAGTCCATCCCCGTTGACGGCGTGGTGCTCGAGGGCAGCTCGGCCGTGGACGAGAGTGCGCTCACCGGCGAGTCCATCCCCGTGGAAAAGACCGCCGGCGACACCGTCAACGCCGCCACCGTCAACCGCACCGGTTCGTTTACCTTCCGTGCCACGCGCGTGGGCGCCGACACGTCGCTCGCCAAAATCATCCAGCTCGTCGAGGACGCCAACGCCACCAAGGCGCCCATCGCCCGCATGGCCGACAAGGTCGCCGGCGTGTTCGTGCCCGTAGTATTCGCGATCTCGGCCGTGACCTTTGTGGCGTGGATGGCGCTGACCGGAAGCATCGACGAAGCGCTTACCTCCGCCGTCGCCGTGCTGGTGATCAGCTGCCCGTGTGCGCTGGGTCTGGCCACGCCCGTCGCTATTATGGTCGGCACCGGCAAGGGCGCCGAGATGGGCATTCTCTTTAAGAGCGCCGAGGCGCTGGAGAACCTGCGCAGCGTGAGCACCGTGGTGCTCGACAAGACGGGCACCGTCACCCGCGGCAAGCCTGCCGTGACCGATATCGTGGTAGCCACGCGCGCTGACGGCTCGCCCGCCATGAGCGAAAAGGCACTGCTCAAGCTGGCCGCCGCGCTGGAACGCTCAAGCGAGCACCCGCTGGCCGAGGCGATTATGGCCGAGTGCGAGACACGCGGGATCGTCGCGCGCATGGTCGAGGACTTTGCGGCCGTGCCCGGACGAGGCGTTACGGCGCGCGAAGGGCAAAACGCCATTGCAGCCGGCAACGTACGCCTGATGGACGAGCTGGGCGTTACCGTGCCCGCGGGTCTTGCCGAACAATTTGCCGCCGAGGGCAAGACGCCGCTGTTCTTTGCCAAGAACGGCGAGCTTGCCGGCACCATTGCCGTGGCTGACGAGGTCAAGGAGACGAGCGCCGGGGCCATCGCCGCACTGCGCTCGCTTGGCGTCGACGTGCGCATGCTCACCGGCGACAACCGCGTGACGGCCGAGGCCATCGCCCGCCGCGTGGGACTGAACAGCAAGCAGGTCATCGCCGACGTCCTCCCCGCCGACAAGGAACGCCACGTGCGCGAGCTGCAGGATGCGGGCAGCATGGTTGCCATGGTGGGCGACGGCATCAACGACTCCCCCGCCCTGGCGCGCGCCGACGTGGGCCTTGCCATCGGCACCGGCGCCGACATCGCCAAGGAGGGCGCCGACGTGGTACTCATGCGCAGCGACCTCATGGACGTCGCCCGCGCCATCGAGCTTTCGCGCGCCACGATCCGCAACATCAAGCAGGACCTGTTCTGGGCGCTGTTCTACAACGGCATCGGCATTCCGCTGGCGGCGGGCGTGTTCTTCCCGCTCACC
>CAUDDU010000086.1 GCA_958448375.1 uncultured Collinsella sp. | reverse complement strand
CTGGTCAAGGACACGTCGCTGGCGTTCGCCATCGGCGTGGGTGAGATGTTCTCGACCGCCAAGGCGCTGGTTGCCTCGCAGGTGAGCATGGTGCCGTTTGCAATCGCGGCGCTGATCTACTGGGTCTTTAACTTCGTCGTCGAGATGCTGCTGGGCGCCGCCGAGAAGCGACTTGACTACTACCACGACTAGCCTGTTCCGTCGTGCTTTTCAAACACATGGAGGTTCCCGTGTCCGGAACGGTAATGAATATATCGAACGCGCGTAAGGCGTTTGGCGGCAATGAGGTACTCAAGGATATCTCGCTCGAGGTCAAGCGTGGCGAGGTCGTGGCGATTATCGGGCCTTCGGGCGGCGGTAAGTCCACGCTGCTGCGCTGCGCCACGCTGCTCGAGACGCTCGACGGTGGCTCGCTCTCGTTTGGCGACCTTGCCGTCGCGACGGATGCGGGTTCGGGCGCGGTGTACGCAAAGGGCGATGTGCCTAAACAGGCGCGCTCGCGGTTTGGTCTGGTGTTTCAGAACTACAATCTGTTCCCGCACTATACCGTGATGAAAAACATCACCGATGCACCGATCCGCGTGCTTAAGCGCCCGCGCGAGCAGGCGGAGGCCCGCGCACACGAGCTTATTGCACAGATGGGGCTGACGGGCAACGAGAACAAGGTGCCCTGTGAGCTTTCGGGCGGCCAGCAGCAGCGCGTGAGTATTGCCCGTGCCTTGGCGCTCGACCCGGAAATCTTGTTCTTTGATGAGCCGACCTCGGCGCTCGATCCAGAGCTGACGGCCGAGGTGCTGCGCGTCATCAAGGATCTGGCTGCGCAGAATATGACGATGGTAATCGTGACCCACGCGATGCAGTTTGCGCGCGATGTTGCCGACCGCGTGGTCTTTATGGACGGCGGTCGTATTGTCGAGGAGGGTCCTGCCGAGCAGGTCATCGACCATCCACGCGAGCAGCGCACCCGTGAGTTCTTGAGCCGTATCGAGGGATAGGCTCAGGTATTTACTCAACTATTAATTGAGGCGAAGCCGCCGCAGGTCTTACGGTCTGTGGCGGCTTTTTGTTTGCATCGACGGGGTTCAATAATCGCCTCACAAGCTTGTCTCTTCCTCTCGCCGCCTGTATTCATACGTGTGCCGAAAGGTGTGCATGGACGGTCGCCCGTGAGGGTAGGGTGGTGGCATAGGACATTTGGAGGGTGAGTCGGCTCGGCTGCCGACCATGCTGCTCCCGGGATGGCACCGACCGCGAACTCTCCCCGTTGGCGTCGCGCAATGCGCGCGGCCCTGCAAGGAGGTCATCATGGGTGCTCCCAAGACCGGTAACGTAAGGAACGTGGTGCTCGTAGGCCAAGGCGGGGTGGGCAAGACTTCACTCGCCGAAGCCATGCTCCACCTTTCCGGCAAGACCGCCCGCCTGGGCGGCCACGACGGCACCAAGCCTACGCTCGACTATGACCCTGAAGAGGTCAAGCGTTCATTCTCCATCTCGACGACCATTGCGCCAATCGACTGGAAGGGCGCGCGCATCAATGTGCTCGATGCCCCGTGCTACCCCGATTTTATCGGCGACGCCTTTGCCGCGATGAGCGTCTGCGAGACGGCTCTGTTTGTGGTCGACGCCGAGGCCGGCCCGCAGCCTACGACGGTTAAGCTCTGGTATGCCGCCGAGGACCTGCGCCTGGCGCGTGCGGTGTTCGTAAACCGCCTGTCGCGCTCCGAGGCCAGCTTTGCGACCACGATGGACCTGCTGCAGGAGCGCTTTGGCACGCGCCTGGGCGCCGTGACCCTTCCCTGGGGCGAGGGCGAGGACTTTGACGGCATCATCGACCTGGTGCGCATGAAGGCACGCCATTGCAACGGCACCGAAGCCGTTGAGTCGGAGATTCCCGAGGAGTATCGTGCCCAGGCCGAGGAGGCCCATGACCATCTGTGCGAGTTGGTGGCCGAGGCCGACGATGAGCTGATGATGAAGTACTTGGAAGGCGAGGAGACGCTGACGCAGGAGGAGCTCGAAGGCCTGCTGTCGAAGGCGATCGCCGAGCGCATCTTTGTGCCGGTCTTTGCGGGCGATTGCATCAAGGAGCAGGGCGTCAACTCGCTGATGGACGACATCGCCACGTACTTCCCGGCGCCGACCGACTATGGCGAGATGCCGCTCATTGACGGCGATTCGCTTAAGATCTCGAGTGACGATGACCGCCCGGTGGCCTTTGTGTTTAAGACCCTGGCCGATCCTCAGCAGGGTCGCATCAGCTTTATCAAGGTGCTGACGGGCACGCTTGAGCCGGGCCTTGAGCTGATCAACGCGCGTACCCGCAAGAGCGATCGTCTGGCCCACCTGTATGTGATGTGCGGCCGCGACATGACCGAGGTCGGTCACGCCTATGCCGGCGACATCATCGTGGCGCCCAAGCTGGCGGCCGAGACGGGCGATACGCTCTCCATTACCGGTAAGGTCGAGGCTGCGGCGTTTAAGTTCCCCAACTCGCAGTACCGCATTGCCATCGAGGCCGAGAACCGTGGCGACGAAGAGAAGCTCTATACGTTTATCGAGAAGGCGTGCAAGGCTGATCCGACCATGAGCATCGATCGTGACGAGGAGACGGGCCAGACTATCATCTCCGCCGTTGGTGAGGCGCAGGTTTCGGTGCTGCTCAACCGTTTGGAGGATCGCACCAAGGTCGTGGCCAAGAGCGTGCCGATCCGCATTCCGTATCGCGAGACCATCCGCCGCACGGCGAGCGCCCAGGGTCGCCACAAGAAGCAGACCGGTGGCGCCGGTCAGTACGGCGACTGCTGGCTGCGCGTGGAGCCGCTTATTGGGCCCGACGGCACGAGCGACGGCTACGAGTTTGTGGATGAGGTCGTGGGTGGCCGCATTCCGCGCTCGCTGATCCCCGCCGTGGACAAGGGTGTCCAGGAGACCATGAAGGACGGCATCATTGCCGGCTACCCGCTCACGGGCATTCGCGTGGCTGTGTACGACGGCTCGTATCACAGCGTCGACTCCAACGAGATGGCGTTCCGCGCGGCGGCTCGCATCGGCCTGCGCAAGGCATGCGCCGATGCCGACCCGGTGGTGCTGGAGCCCATCGAGGAAATCACGGTGACTATTCCCGAGAGCTACGCCGGCGCCGTGATGGGTGACATCTCGGCATCGCGCGGTCGCGTGACGGGCATGGAGACCGATGAGCGCGGCGACACCGTGGTCATCGCCCAGGCACCTCTCGCCGAGCTGACGGATTACTCGACGCGCCTGCGCTCTATCACGCGCGGCACGGGTGACTTCACCATGAAGCCCGCAGGCTATGAGCAGGTGCCTTATGACGTTCAGGCCAAGCTGGCCGAGCGCTATGAGGAGGGCCGCGCCAAGTAACGTGTGGTTTTGCCTGCAATGTAGGTGCTGACGAAAGGGCCGCCCTGGGTAACCGGGGCGGCCCTTTTTGATCCCTTGGGGACGGAGGAAAACGGATCATTTTAGGTTTTGGGCTGCTTGGTCGGTCCTAGTCTCCCGAGGCCTGGTTGCGGCCGGTAGCGTAGTCGATCTGCACGTGCGGCTGCAGGTTGTAGCAATATACGTGGAAGCACAGGGTCTTGCCGTGGTCCTCGACCGATTGCGCCTCAAGGCGCACGCCACGACAGACAAGTTCCTCTTCGTTGTACATGGGCGTGACGCGGTAGAGCACATGGTTGCCCGTGTCGCGGATGTAGCCGAGAATCTGCTCCTCAAACGGCAGCATGCCCGTTTCGTTGAGATAGCGCGTGCCGGTGAGGAGATTTTTGCGGTTGGCGTTTTCGCCGCAGAGCGACCAGGCGATAAGGTGGCAGCGGTTATAGAGGCTCTGGCCCGGAATAAAGTCGTAGCGCTGCTGGTGCCAACCGGCAGGATGGATACGCGAGATATCGCCGCGCTCGCCTTGACCGAGTGATTCGGGGCCCACGCAGGCGAGCGCTTTGCGAGTGCGGCCCATACTGTCGAGCTTGGAGAATTTCGTAAAGCAGCCCTCTTCTGCAGCGCGTTCGTATTCATCGAGTGTGAATGACGGCATGCCGAGCGGGTGCGTGCTGTCGGCGCGAAGGGCAACGTAGGGGTTGCCGGCGTAGTCGGGAATGCTGCTGAGGTATACGCCGCGGGCGCGGTCAAGATCGGGGTTTTCGACCTCGTCGATGGGGGCGGCGGCGCTGTCCGCGGAAGCGTCGTCATCGGTGTCGGGTGCGGCGGAATCGGAGCCATCGCCAGAGTCCTGGCTGTTTTGAGGGTCCGGGGAGCTCGCCGTTCCCGATTCGAGCCGAGCGACCAGGTCTGCCTCGTCGTCGGTGCGGCTGGGACTCTCGTTTTGTTTTTCGGCCAGAGCCGCCGCCTGCTCATCGCTTTGCGGCGACAGTAACTTGGGCGCTCCGTCGAGCGATCCCGTAAACAGCGCAAACCCGAGCACCACGGCGGTGCCGATGGAAAGTACTTGCTTGTAGGCGGACTTGCGCGACATGGAGGCTCCTGGATGGACGGTTGGGAGTCTACCAGTCTAGCAGGAGCCAGCAGGGGCCGTTCTGTCGAACAAATACTTAAGATTTGGGATAAATGCTACGGATTCATTTGCCTCATATGGAGCTGCGGCGGTTGTGAATGTGGGGCTATTCAGCGTTTCCCCAGATAAAACCTGCCAAAATAAACCTGTCCCTTTTTGGCAGGTTAATCGGTGGCTATTTCACCGCAACTTAGGGCACGGTTAGGAAGTGTGCACCTTAAAGAGTGGAGCCCATGATTAGAGAGGTCGCGCTCGTCTCTCTAAATGTCTCTCTAAAGAGAAGGTTGGTTAGAGAGATAGCATTAGGCAATCTAGCAGCGAATTCGATACATCTCTCTTAATGTCTCTCTAAAACAAGGCGCTTATCTCTCTAAAGTTAGAGAGAAAAACTATTGTTTAGAGAGACGGAATGCCAAAATTCACCCGTCCGCTACCATCTGCCAAAAATGGCGGATAAAGGGCTCATCGAAGTAATGGGTTCATCGACGAGCCGCAACCGCCGCTATCGGAAGAAGTAGATGCAGCCGAGTCGCCCCTCTTGTGTCTCTCGAAGTAGATGGGTGCCAGAGGGGCGACTGCCTCGTGATATTTCCCCAGATAAAACCTGCCAAAATAAACCT
>CAUDDU010000085.1 GCA_958448375.1 uncultured Collinsella sp. | reverse complement strand
TGACTAGGCCGCTTGCCTGCGATTTTTGACCGTTGGGCGGGCGCTTCGCCGTTGCCGCAAAAACGTTTTTGCATATCGGGTACAACGGCCTTTACGTGAGTAAAGTGCGCGCCGCATCCACGTGTCGCGTTTTTAAAGGAGGCCCCATGCCTGGTGTTACCCCTGCAGAAGTTCTGTCCAACTTTGGCATTACACTCGTTGAAGATCCCGCCGAGAATCAGCCTCGTCTGCTGGTCGATCTACCCGCTGCGGAGCTTGTCGAGTACGCCATCCGCCGCGAAGAAGGCCGCATGGCATCCAACGGCGCGCTGGTGATCGAGACGGGGGAGCGTACTGGTCGTTCTCCCAACGATCGTTTTATCGTTGACACCCCCGATGTCCACGACAAGATTGCCTGGGGCGCCGTCAACCGCCCGCTTTCGACCGAGAGCTACGAGGCCATCAAGGCCGGTATCGTCGACTATCTCAACGAGCGCGACGTGTTCGTCACGCGCGGTATGGCCGGTGCCGACCGCAACCACACGCGTCGCCTGCTCGTCGCCTGCGAGCGTGCCAGCCAGGCGCTCTTCATTAAGCAAATGCTCGCCCGTCCGCTCGCTCGCGAAATTGCTCGCACCGGTGAGCCAGACTTTTGCGTGCTCGCGGCACCTGGCTACCAGTGCGACCCCGCCATCAAGGGCCTCAACTCCAGCGCCGCCGTGGTCATCAACTTCCAGGAGCGCGTGATTCTGGTCGCCGGCACCGGCTACTCCGGCGAGATTAAAAAGTCGATCTTTAGCGTCATGAACTATCTGCTGCCCGTCGAGGACGACGTGCTGCCCATGCACTGCTCGGCCAGCATGGACCCGGTCACGCACGAGACCGCCGTGTTCTTTGGCCTGTCCGGCACCGGCAAGACCACGCTTTCTGCCAACCCCACGCGCCTGCTGATCGGCGACGACGAGCACGGCTGGGCCGACATGGGCATCTTCAACATCGAGGGTGGCTGCTACGCCAAATGCGAGGGCCTGGACGCCTTCCACGAGCCCGAGATCTTCAACGCTGTCCGCTTTGGCGCGATCTGCGAAAACGTGGTGCTCGACGAGAACCGCAAGCCCAACTACGATGACATCTCGATCACGCACAACACGCGCGTGGCCTATCCCGTGGAGCACATTCCTAACGCGTGGACTAAGGGCATGGGCACCACTCCGAGTGTCGTGCTGTTCCTGACCTGCGACGCTTTTGGCGTGCTGCCGCCCATCTCGCGTCTGACGGCCGACGCCGCCATGTACCACTTTGTGACGGGCTTTACGGCGAAGATTCCCGGCACCGAGGTCGGCGTCACCGAGCCCACGCCCACGTTCTCTTCGCTGTTCGGCGAGCCGTTTATGCCGCTCGACCCCATGGTTTACGCTAAGATGCTTGGCGAGCGCATTGCCGACGGCCGCACGCGCGTGTACCTGGTCAACACCGGCTGGATTGGCGGCGGCTACGGCGTGGGCCATCGCATCGAGCTTGCCTACACGCGCTCGCTGGTCGCGCGCGCCCTCGACGGCACCATCGAGGACAGCGAGTTCGTGCACGACGACATCTTCAACGTCGACATTCCCACTACGTGCCACGGTGTGCCCGACGGCATCCTGGTGCCGCGCCAGTACTGGCAGAGCACCGCTCGCTACGACGAGGCCGCGCACAACCTGGCGGTGATGTTCGAGGAGAACTTCGAGAAGAAGTACTCGCACCTGCCCGAGTCCGTCAAAGCCGCCGGCCCGCACGCCCAGGTGTCCGCCGAGGCCCGTCATCGCGGCCGCGGGCTGCTGGGACTTCGCCACTAGCTTCGCCGTGAGTCCATGTCCACCACAAAGGGGACAGGCACCTTTGTGGTGGTTTTGCTCGCGTGGATGACTCGGGTTACAATACGCCTGACATATCGTCCCCTTCTCCGGATGGGGACAGCGCAAGCGTTCTTGTGACGGCACCGTAGGACTTTGAAGGTGGCCGTCGTGAGGGCGCTTTTTGTTTAGGCGCCCTCACTCGGGCGCGCACAATGAAGGGAGAGCGTATGAAGAGCTTTATTGCCGAGGATTCATTCTGGGAGCTGTTTCCGCAGGCAGCGGTCGGTGTTGTGGTCGTGGAGGGCATGAAGCCCACGGCTCAGATTCCTCAAGAGGACGTGGATGCGATTGCGGCGTTGCTCGACCGTGCCAATATCGATGCGGAGCGTCATCTGACCAGCGACACTATCAGCGAGAACGCACCGGTCAAGGCATGGCGCGAGGCCTATCGTCTGTTCAAGACCAAGAAAGGCGCGCGCTGCTCAATCGAGAACCTTCTCAAACGCGTGCTCAAAGGCAAGCCGGTGGGCCACATTACACCCGCGGTGGATATTTACAACACGGTGTCGCTGACCTACGCGCTGCCCGTGGGAGGCGAGGATCTGCATGCGATCGAGGGAGACCTTCGCTTGAAGGTGACCGACGGTGGCGATGCGTTCTTGCCGCTTGGCGAGGAGGCGGACGATCCGACCCTGCCCGGCGAGCTCGCCTACATCGACGATGCGGGCGCCGTGTGCCGCTGCTGGAACTGGCGCGACGGCGTTCGCACGGCGCTGTCCGATGATTCGGCCGATGCGTTCCTGGCGATTGAATGCGTGGAGCCCGAGCGGATGGGGGATTGCCAGGCAGCGATCGATCGCTTAGCCGAGCTGCTTGAGCGCTATCTGGGAGCGACGGTTGTCGTTAAGACACTTGTGACCCGCGATAATCCCTGTGTGGAGCTGTAGCGGCGTCTGCGGATTATGTTCGCCGGTCAAAACCACCACAAAGGTGCCTGTCCCCTTTGTGGTGGTTTTTATGTTGATGGGTTAACAAATAGGGTATTTGGGTACGGGTGTCGGCTTATGCGACTAAGATGTTTACCCGTAAGCATTATGCAAGCGAAAGGCGGTCGTCTCCCATGCAGCAGAACGACGAGACACGTTTCGAGGACTTTGTCGGACTGATCAGCGGGCTCTACAAGGAGATCCAGCGCATTAAGACATCCGAGGGCGCAAGGCTGGGCCTCAAGGGCTCCGACGTTATGTGCCTTTACTATCTTGAGCGCAGCAAGGACGGCCTGACTGGCGCTGACCTGGCTCGCATGGCAGGCGTGACCCGCGCCGCCGTCTCGCGTACGCTCGCGCATCTGGAGGAGGGCGGCTACGTCGAGGTCGATGATTCGGGCGATGCCGCCGTTAAGTATCGTGCTCCGGTGCGCCTGACCGCTCTGGGCGGCGAGAGCATGAGCGAGGCCGACCGCATCATCCACGAAGTGCTCGATACCACCAGTAAGGCTATGGGTGTGGAGCAGCGCGAGCAGATGTATGCGTCGCTGCGCACGATTCTCAACACCCTGCGCGAGCTGTAGGGCCGCCAAGGCTTTTGCTTCCAATTAACAACTGCATAGTCCCGTTTGAGTGCGTATACCGTGCCGGGGCCTTGCTGTCAAAATTCCCTGCGCGGGACCTGCGCAAGAAAGGATTCGCTATGTCCGTCCGCATTATTACCGATTCCGCAAGCGATATGTCGTCGGCGGAGCACCCGGCACTGGCCGTTTTGCCGCTGTCCGTCACCTTTGGCACCGATGTGTACATGGATGGCATCGACATCGATCACCAGCGCTTTTACGAGATGCTCGTGGAGCGCGATGAGCTGCCCAAGACTGGCCAGGTCAACCCGTACGCGTTTTCGCAGGCGATTGCCAAGGTTCGTGAAGCCGGCGATGAGGCTGTGATTATTACCGTGGGCGCTAAGCTATCAGGCACCAATCAGAGTGCCCGTACCGCACTTGCCGAGGCGCCAGGTGGCGACGTGTTCGTGGTAGACAGCAACAACGTCACCCTGGGCGAGCGCGTCCTGGTCGAGTATGCGCTGCGCTTGGTGGACGAGGGCCGCAGTGCATCTCAGATCGCGGCGGCTGTCGAGGCCGTGCGCGACCGTGTGGTGGTTATCGGCCTGCTCGAGACGCTGGAGTACCTGGTGCGCGGCGGTCGTCTGTCTGCTGCGGCCGGCGCCGTGGGCACGCTGCTCAACGTAAAGCCTGTGGTGGCTGTCGAGGACGGTCTGATCGTGCAGCTGGGCAAGGCGCGCGGTTCCAAGAACGGCCGCAACCTGCTGAACCAAAAGGTCGAAAAGGCAGGCGGCATCGACTTTTCCATGCCGCTGGCGCTCGGCTATACGGGCCTTTCGGATGCGGTGCTCAAGAAGTATATCGAGGACAGCGCGGCACTGTGGGCTGGTCACACCGAGGGCGAACTGCCCGTTCACACCATCGGCGCCACCATCGGTACCCACGTTGGCCCCGGCGCCGTAGCAGTAGCCTTCTTCCAGCCCGCCAACTAACCGACCTGCCATAAACCACCACAAAGGGGACAGGCACCTTTGTGGTGGTTTATGCTTTTCCGGGTGGAAGGGAGCATGCGATGGCGTCTGAGGGCTTTTTTGAACGGGTGTACGAGGTGGTCGAGCAGATCCCCGAGGGGATGGTCGCCACGTATGGTCAGGTGGCGCTGCTTGCCGGTCGTCCACGAAGTGCGCGGTACGTGGGGTATGCCCTGCATAGTAATCCGCGCCCCGGCCAGATTCCCTGCCATCGTGTGGTGTTTGCCGACGGTCGCATTTGCGAAGGCTTTGCCTTTGGCGGCCCCGATGCTCAACGTGAGCTTTTGCAAGGGGAGGGTGTGGCGTTTAAGGACGACATGCACGTCGACTTGGCCGCCTGTCGTTGGCCTGCCGGACTCTAGCGGCTCTGCCGTGGCCGAAACCACCACAAAGGTGCCTGTCCCCTTCGTGGTGGTTTTAGTTTACCGGAGCTAACTTATGGAGAAGGTGTGGCGGCGCATATTGACGCTACAAAGTAAACCACGGTGAACTATATTGTATTCAGCAACGGAGCAGGCAATAGGCGATGAAAAAGCCTGCCCTGTTGAGTTTGATTCGCATCCCTCCCCTCTGTGCGATTCAACGGTGTACTTCGGGAACAGGCCCGCTGGCAACTATCTGCCAGCGGGCCTGTTCCTGTTTGTCGGGAGAGTGTGATGGACGGAGCCGAAGCGGTCCGGCTCCAAAAAAGGCGGACGCCGTAGCGCCCGCCCTATAGCAATCGAAAGCTCAAGTCAGCAGATCGGTCTAGTACAC
>CAUDDU010000084.1 GCA_958448375.1 uncultured Collinsella sp. | reverse complement strand
ACGACGCTCGACGTCAATATCCAGCGTGCGGCTGAGGATGCTCTGGCAGAGGCTGTCGAGAAGACAAAGGCCAAGAACGGCTCGGCTTTGGTCACCGACCCCACGACCGGTGAAATTCTCGCCGCCTGCTCGTACCCGACCTACGACCAGACCGATCTGGAGAACGCCAAGACCGAGTATATGAACCTGCGCCTGGTCACTGACGCCTACGAGCCCGGCTCGGTCTTTAAGACGCTCGTGGCGGGCGCCGGCTTCGACTTGGGCGTCGTACGATCGAGTACGTCGTTTGAGGTGCCGGCGAGCATCAAGGTGGGCGACGATACCGTTACCGATGCCGACAAGCGCGACTATGCCATGACCATGGATGTGCGCGAGATGATGCGCCGTTCGTCCAATGTGGGCTTTGTCCTGGTGGGGCGCAAGATCGGTGCCGACGACTTTGCCGCCTATGTGGACAAGTGGGGCATCGGTCACAGCTCCGGTGTCGATTTTCCGGGCGAGAGCCTGGGCATCGTCAAGGAGCGTGACCAGTATGACGGCGCCACGCTGGGATCGATGAGCTTTGGACAGGCGCTGTCCGTCTCGCCGATTGAGATCGCACGTGCCGTGGGCGGCATCGCCAACGGCGGCGTGATGATGACCCCGCACTTCTATAAGTCCAGCAAAGGCGACGAGAAGGACTGGGGCGAAGGCGAGCGCGCGATTTCTGAGGACGCCGCATCCCAGGTGACATCGTGCATGCAGACGGTCGTGTCCGAGGGAACGGGCGTTGGCGGCGCGGTTGACGGCTATGACGTGGCGGGTAAGACCGGTACGGCCGAACGAGCCGACGAAAACGGCGGCTACCTCAAGGAGAACTACATGTCGTCCTTTATGGGCTTTGCACCGGCACAATCGCCCAAGGTGCTGTGCTATATCACGCTCGATGGAACGCCGAGCGGCTCGGATGCCGCTGCGGTGCCGTTCCAGTCCATTATGGCCAACGCGCTCGACGTGCTGGGTATCCCGCACACGAGGTAGGGGGTTACAATCTTTGGGGCGTGGTTTGCTGTCCCATACGAGGGTGTTCACATGCCCTGCACCACGCATGCGCGGCGCTGGGATACAATACGCCGATAGCATTATTAGGTTTACAGGGGAGCTGCAATGATAGAGATCGCCGTCAACAACCTCGCGGCCGCAACAGGGGCCCGAACCGTGACGGGAGAAGCCGATCGGGTATGCCGCGGGTGCGTTATCGACTCGCGCCAGGTCGAGGAAGGGACTATTTTCGTCGCCTTTCCCGGTGAAAGCGTCGACGGCAATGATTTTGCTTCCCGTGCCGTCCAGTCGGGCGCTGGCGCCGTCGTGATGACGCGTGAGCCCGAGGCCGAGCTGGTCTCGCTGGCGCAGGACAAGGGCTGTGCCATCTTGCTGACCGATGATCCCGAGGAGTTTCTGCTGCGTTTGGCGCACACGTACCGTCTGGAGCTTGGCTGCCTGGTCGTTGGTATTACCGGTTCCATCGGCAAGACGACGACCAAGGACGTGCTCGCCGCCGTGCTCGCCAAGCGCTATCGTGTCTGGGCCACCAAGGGCAATTTCAATAACCTGATCGGCATGCCGCTCACGGTGCTTTCCGCTCCGGCCGATACCGAGGTCCTGGTGCTCGAGATGGGCATGAACCATTTCCACGAGATTGAGCGCCTGTCCCAGTCCGCCAATCCCAACCTTGCCATCGTGAGCAAGATTGGTACCTCTCACATCGGCATTTTGGGCAGCCGCGAGAACATCGCCCGCGCTAAGGCCGAGATTGTCCAGGGTATGTGCGCCGCTGGCGACTTCTTACCGCTGCTGGTTTTGGGCGGCGAGGACGACTTTACGTCGTTCATTCGCGATACGTTCGCCCAGCCTGCTGGTATCGACGTGATGCTGGCCGGCGTCTCGGACGATGATGAGGTCCGTGCCCGCGACATTCGTGTTGATGACGAGGGCCGTCCGGTCTTTACGCTCGATTTTGGCCAGGGTGAGACGATCGATACCATGCTTGCCATCCCCGGCGTGCAGTCCGTTCCTAATGCCGTTAAGGCCGCCGCGGTTGCCTATCGCCTGGGCGTGAAGCCCGAGCAGATCGATACTGCCTTTAGGGGCCTCACGATCACCGGTCACCGCCAGGAGATCAGGCGCGCCAAGAGCGGTGCCCGCGTCATCGACGATTCCTATAACGCCAGTGCCGAATCCATGGCTGCTGGCCTCGATCTGCTGTGCTCGCTTTCGTGCACGGGGTCTCGCATGGCGATCCTGGGCGAGATGGGCGAGATGGGCGATGAGGCTCCTCGCATGCATGAGCTCGTGGGCGCCTATGCCGCCGCCAAGAAGCTCGACATGCTGGCGTGCGTGGGTGGTGAGCTGGCCCAGCTTATGGCCGATGCCGCGCGCATGATGGGTATGGACGAGGACCGCATCCAGGTGTTCTCCGATTATCAGCAGGTGCTCGACCGCATGGGCGGCGCGCTTGAAAAACATGATGTTGTACTGGTCAAGGGTTCCCGCTTTGTTGAGCTCGACCGCTTTGTGGAAGGTGTGTGCTAGCCCATGTTCGGCAATCCCTCGTATCCAACGTATCAGGCTTTTTTGGGGCTTGGCATCGCCGCTGCCATTGCGCTGCTGCTCATGCCGTGGTGGATCAAGCTGCTTAAGGTCGAGGGTATCGGCCAGCAGGTTCGTGCCGACGGCCCCAAGCGTCATTTGGTTAAGCAGGGAACGCCCACCATGGGTGGCGTTGTCATCCTCGTCGCGATCTCGCTGACCTGCCTGCTGATGGGCAAGCTCACCACCGAGCTCGTGCTCGTGCTGCTCGCCACGCTGGCGACCGGCGTGCTGGGCCTGATTGACGACCTGACCTCCGTTACGCATGGGCGCTCGCTCGGTCTGACGCCTCATGCCAAGATGATCGGCCTAACCATTATCTGTGTCACCTTTACGGTACTTGCCGTCAACTGGTGCGGCGTCGCCCCCGAGATTCGTTTTCCCGGCGGCTTGACGATCGACCTTGGCGTGCTTTCGACCACCATCTGCGGCCTTTCGTTCCCGTGGCTCTACATTGTCTTTTGCTGGCTGATGATCGCCGGTCTTTCTAATGCCGTGAACCTGACCGATGGCCTTGACGGTCTTGCTGGCGGCACCTCCATGATAGCCATGCTCGCCATGGCTGCGATGGCGTTTTTGCACGGAGACGTGAACCTGTCCATCTTCTGCACCGCGTGTGCCGGTGCCTGCTTGGGCTTTCTGTGGTTCAACTGCTATCCGGCGAGCATCTTTATGGGCGATACCGGCTCGCTTGCCCTGGGCGCCGCGTTTGCCTGCACGTCCATCATGACCAACACCGAGGTCGTCTCCCTCATCATCGGCGGCCTGTTTATCGTTGAGACCCTGTCGGTCATGATTCAGGTTGTCTACTTCCACTTTACGCACAAGCGCGTCTTCCTTATGGCGCCCATCCATCATCATTTCGAAAAGAAGGGCTGGGCCGAGACCAAGGTCGTCATCCGTTTTTGGATTATCGCTGCGGCCTTTGGTGCCGTTGGCCTTGCTTTGTTCTTCCAGTTGGGATAGTGGTCTTTCATGCCTCTTGCTGATGTCTTTAGCCTGCTCGTTTTGGGTCAGGGCAAATCCGGTCTCGATGTCGCCCGCTGGGCGCTGGCACATCCCGAGCGCGTAAGCGCCGTTACCGTGTATGGCGGCGGCACCTCTGAGCCCAATGACGCCACGCGTGCGCTCGAGGCTGCTGGTGCGTCGTTTGCCTATGGGACCGAACAGGTCGAGGGCGCCTATGACGTATGCGTGACGTGCCCGGGCATCTCGGAGTTCTCGGGCTTCTTTAAGGCCGGGCGCGAGCATGCCGCCCAGATTATGGGTGAGCCCGAGTTTGCCTATCGCCTGTCGCCCGATAACTGGATTGCCATTACGGGTACCAACGGCAAGACGACTACCACGTCGCTGACTGATTATCTGCTCAAGGCTGCCGGTGAGGCCAGCGTAGCTGTCGGCAACATCGGCGAGCCGCCGGTCAACGAGATTGACGGCCGAGCCCACAACGAGTGGTTTGTGGCTGAGCTCTCGAGCTATCAGATTGCTACGACCACCGAGCTCCACCCCCGCGTGGCGGTGCTGCTCAACATCACTCCCGACCACTTGGGCTGGCATAAGAGCCATAAGAACTATGCGCTTGCCAAGATCAAACTGTTTGACAATATGGTCGATGACGATCTGGCGGTTGTCGACGTCGAAGACGCCGGCATTCACGAGTTCGATGAGTACATCTACACGCCGGGTCGTCGCATCTGCAAGGTTGCCTTTGACGAGCCTGAGGGTGAGGATGCCGCCTTTGTGCGCGATGGCAAGATGATCGTGCGCCTGAAGGGCGTCGAGACCCCGCTCGTCGCTACATCCGAGCTCAAGATCTCGGGCCATCACAATGTTATCAATGCCCTGTGCGCCGCCACGGCTGCCCTGGCAGTCGGTGCCGATGTCGATGGTATCTGCCGTGGTCTGGCCTCGTTCCAGCCGCTCGAGCACCGTGTGGAGCCGTGTGGCGAGATTGACGGCGTGCGCTACGTCAACGATTCCAAGGCGACCAACACCGATGCGGTCGAGAAGGCACTGACGGCATTTCCCGATGACGACGTGATCTTGCTGCTCGGCGGCCACGATAAGGGCACGCCGCTCACGGACTTCGCGCGCGTCGTTATGGACAACGTGCGCTCGGTCGTCTGCTTTGGCGATGCGCGCGAGCGCTTCACCGCCGCTATGGACGAGGCCGATGTCGATGGCGATGTGGATATCGCCCAGGCGGATGACCTACGCGACGCCGTGGACGTCGCCCGTTCGCTGTCGAGCCGTGGTGACGTGATCTTACTTTCTCCTGCCTGCTCTTCGTTCGATGAGTTCTCGGGCTATGAGGAGCGCGGCCGCGTGTTTAAGGACTACGTGGCCCAGCTTGCCGCTGCAGCGAAATCACAAATGGAATAGGGGTTGCGGTGAGAGAGGAGAGCCCCCGACAAGGTATGAGGAGGCCCGACTCGGACCGTGCTTCCTCACGTCGTATCACACCGCGTTCCAGCCGCGGCGGGCAGTCGTTTAGCGAACGCTATATTGCCGGCGTTCCCGCCCGTATCAT
>CAUDDU010000083.1 GCA_958448375.1 uncultured Collinsella sp. | reverse complement strand
GGACACTCTTGAACAGGCAACAGCCAAGGAGCGTCCCCGAATGCCGGCACTTAGGGACGTTCCCAAAGTGCCGGCACATAAGGAACGTCCCTAAGTGCCGACTACTGAATGGCGCCGCCGAAAATATTGAACAACCTGTTCAAAAACACGAGCGAACATCGTCGCGTCTATACTAGAGCGCAGCAATAGAAAGGACCCCGCTTTGAGCATCACGCCCCTCGATAGCATTCGCCGCGCCATCGCCCGCCGCAACGGCATCTCCAGCCCCGCTGCATCGAGAGACGGCGCCGCGAAGGCCCAGGGCGGCCGCATCGAGAACGGTCTCTTCCCTGCCTCCCACACGGCCGAAGAGCTCGCACGCATCCAGGAGCTGAGTCAGCGCAACGCCGGCGGACCCGACAGCAGCCAGGCCACGCGCCGTCGCCGGCGCGAACACGATCGGGAGCCCGGCCCCGTCCGCCGCATGGTCAACGCTTGGTGGAACCGTCTGCTCGGCGCCGTCTACGGCGGCGGCTTCTCCATGCAGGAGGCGGAATACGAGGAGCACGCCGCCAGTCGCGACTATCTTTGGAACACCCTCGGCACCGCCGTGTGGGGCTTGGCGTTTCCGCTGCTCACCATCGTGTCCACACAGCTCGCGGGTGCCGAGGAGGCCGGTAAGTTCTCCATCGCCTTCGTCACCGGCACGCTCATCATGATCGCGTGCAACTACGGCGTGCGCAATTTCCAGGTCTCGGACATCGACGAAAAGACGTCCTTTGCCTCCTACCAGCTCAATCGCTGGCTTTGTGGAGCGATCGCCCTAGGCTGCGGCCTCATGTACAGCAGCGTCCGCGGCTATGACACGCAGATGGCGACGATCGGCCTGGGCGTCTACCTCTACAAGGTGATCGACGGCGTCGCCGACGTGTACGAAGGCCGCCTTCAGCAGGCCGACAAGCTCTACCTGGCCGGCATGAGCCAAACGCTACGCTCCGTCGGCGTCATCGCGGTCTTTAGCGTGGCGCTGTTCCTCACGCGCAGCATGCCCATCGCGGCCATGGTCATGGGTGTCACCGCCATCGCCTCGCTCGTGCTGGTCACCGCGCCGCTTGCCCTGCTCGAGACCGAAAAATCGCGCCGCGTGAGCCTGCGCGAGGTCGGCCACCTGTTTGTCCAGTGCGCCCCGCTCTTTGGTGCACTGTTCCTGTTCAACCTAATTGAGAGCATGCCCAAGTTTGTGATGGAAGGTACGCTGGCATACAAATATCAGCTGTACTTTAATGCCTTGTTCTTTCCGGCGCAGGCTATTTTGCTGAGCATTGGATTTATCTATAAACCGCAGCTCCTGCGCTTGTCGAGCATTTGGGCTAATCCTCGCAAGCGTCGTCGCTTTGACCTGATTATTGTTGCCGTTATGGCGCTGATCGTGGTCATCACCGGCGTGTGCGCCGCATTTATGGCAGGTCCCGGTATTCCCCTCATGAGCTTTATGTACGGCCTCAGCTTTGAACGCTACCGTACGCTGGCGCTGCTGATGGTCGTCGCCGGCGGCGTCACCGCGGCCATCGACTTTATCTACGCCATCATCACGGTGCTGCGCCATGCCGGCGACGTCACCAAGGTTTACCTGATTTGTTTTGCCGTGAGCGTGGTGCTGCCGGTGATTCTGATCAATCTGCTCGGCCTGATGGGCGCCGTCGTGAGTTACCTAGCCATCATGGCCCTACTCCTGGTGCTACTGATTATCGAGTACGCCCACATCCGCCAACGCATCGAACGCGACCGCGACCCATACGGCGCCTAATTAGCTGCCCCGGTCACCGGAATTTGCGATGGAATCGCCCCGGCTGGGGTCTCGTTGAAGACAATATGCATCACGTAAAACTAAGTGAGTAGATTTTTACCGAATCCTTGACCACGCCAATAAAGCACAAGCCTGTGACCTGCGGTTTTATTGAGGCAAATATGTTGGGTGCTCGGCATTTCCAAAAAAGTCTACTCACTTAGCCAGCGGGCAGCCAAATGATTATTTAATCCCCGTTCCAGACAAATCAATTAGCGGACAGAAGGGCAAAAGGAGTCAAAAAAGCCCCGTCCCAAATTAGCTACCCCTTGCGTAATCATTCGCCAGGAAGAATGTTTGCGTAGAACTCAGCCCCGTCGTCCAGGCGCAGGATGCCCACGCGGCCGAACTCGGAGCCGGTGGCGGCGGCGCAGTCGATGTCGATGCGATCGGGCACACCGGCAGTGTCCTCGCCGCCCAAGCGCACGATCTGCCCGCGTCCCGATTCCTCATCGAGCCCCGCCAGACCACCGACCTCGCAATAGCGCCCAAGCGATACCGTGGGCGTGTGGCCGCTCACCACGACCGGGCCCTTGCCCTCGGCAGAAAGCAGCCCGGTCGGCACATCCCAATAGCCGTGACGAATCCATAGCAGGTCATCGGACGACTGCACCGCGAGCATCTGCTGCAGCAGCTCGCGATCGGCATCCACCGCTCCGACGCCATCGGCACAATCGACGCCATGCTCAAGCAAAAACGCGCGAGCTGCCTTCATCTCGATTCCAGCATGTACCAGCAGATACGGGCGCTCCTCGGTCTCGACCACCGCGTAGAGCGGCAGCGCGGCCATCCATCGCACGAGCTCCTCGTATGCGTCAAATTCCATGTCGTTGAGCTGCTCGCGCGTCGTCCAACCACCGTTGATATCCCAGGTCTCGGCATCGAGCGGATCCTGGCCAATGATGGCATCGAGCATGATCTGCTCGTGATTACCCTTGAGCACGTGGGCGTTGGACAGCGAGCGCACGAGCTTAATAACACCGACCGGATCGGGCCCGCGATCGATCATGTCGCCCAGCACGTACAGCGTGTCGTCGGAAGTCAACGAGATCTTAGACAGGGCCTCGTCAAGCGCACGCACGTGCCCGTGAGCATCAGATGTCACATAGATCGCCATGGTACGCCTCTCCTTGCATTGCGGCCGAAGCCCGGCGCCGCAACTAAAACTTCAAGTTGAACTTAAACGTTACCCATTGTACTCCGTTGCAATAAAGCTGGAAAGGGTTTCCGAGCAGAGGCAAAGACGACAACCGTCTATGACGATATCGCGCACGCCCGCAATCCAACCCCATAAACCCACCATCTTTGGGTACAAATAACCGCAGGCAACTGACCGTGCCACGCCAACCACCCAGGAGCGGACACCATCTATGAACCAGATCCTTCTCTTTATCGGCCTCGTCATCATTTTGTGCCTGACCATCAAACCCGTCGGCAAAAAACTCCCCTTCCCCACTCTGCTCATCTTTATCGCGCTCGGCATGCTGTTGGGCGTCAACGGCCCGGCGCACATCGACTTTAGCGACTACGCGCTCACCGAAACCGTCTGCAGCACGGCGCTGCTGTTCATCATGTTCTATGGCGGCTTTAACACCAATATCGACCGCGCCAAGCCCGTCGCCGTGCCCGCGGTGCTGCTGAGCACGCTCGGCGTCGTCATCACCGCAGGCATCACCGGCGTGTTCGCCCACTTCGCGCTGGGGTTCGACTGGATCGGCGGCCTACTGCTGGGATCGGTTGTAGCATCCACCGACGCAGCCAGCGTCTTTAGCGTGCTGCGCGAGCACAATCTTTCGCTGAGGGGCGGCACCGACTCGCTGCTCGAGGTCGAATCGGGCTCCAACGACCCCGTCGCCTATATGCTCACCGCCGTACTCGCCACACTCGCGGCCGGCGGCGACATCAACATTCCCGCACTGCTGGCCAAGCAGATTATCCTGGGCGTGGGCCTGGGCCTCGCCATCGGCTGGGCGGCGGGCCGCCTGATTGAACGCGCACACGCAACGGCCGAGGGTGCGCAGACCATCTTTTTGTTCGCCGTGGCCATCGTCGCCTACGCGCTGCCGAGCTACCTGGGCGGCAACGGCTTTTTGGCTGTATACCTGGCCGGCATTGTGCTGGGCGCCAGTGACATCACCGGCAAAGTCGAGATGGCGCACTTCTTTGACACCCTCACCGAGATGGCAGAGATGACGATCTTCTTCTTGCTCGGCCTACTCGTGACGCCCGCGCGCCTGCCGCAGATGCTGCTGCCGGGCCTGGCGCTCATGGCGTTTATGCTCTTCGTGAGCCGTCCCATCGCCGTCGGCGTGCTCCTGGCGCCCTTTAAGACGAGCCCCCGCCAGGTCGCGCTCGTAAGCTGGGCGGGCCTGCGCGGAGCAGCTTCGGTCGTCTTTAGTCTCTTTGCCGTGGTGGCCGGCGTTCCCGGCGGACACGACCTATTTGACCTGGTGTTTGTGATTGCCGTGTCGAGCATCGTGGTGCAGGGCTCGCTGCTGCCGGCAGTGGCGAAGAAGCTCGATATGATCGACGCGGAAGGCGACGTGCGCCGCACCTTTAACGACTACCGCGACGAGGACGGCATGTCGTTTGTCAAGCTCAAGGTGGGAGCTGGACATCCGTTTGCCGGGCGCTCGCTTGCCGATATTGGCAGCGCTACGAACATGCTCGTGGTCCTGGTGCTGCGCGACGGTGCGCACCCGGTGCTGCCCAACGGCGATACCGTCATCGAGGAAGGCGACCTGTTGGTGATGGCCGCCCCAACGTTCGAAGAGCGTGCCGAGGTTACGCTGCGCGAGGTCACCGTGACTCCCCACGGTCGCCTGGCCGGCCAGCATCTTCGCGATGTGCCGCAAGGCAAGCATCCCTTTATCGTCGTGATGCTCAAACGCGACGGCCAAACGATCATCCCCGACGGCAACACCCTAATATACGCCGGCGACGAAGCCGTCATCGCCACGCTCGCGTCGCAGCCATCCCCACCCATAAGTTGCGGTGAAATAGGGATTGAATAGGCCTCTGAACAGCCATTTCAGTCCCTATTTCACCGCAACTTATTGAGGGGATGGATTGAAAAACATTTGAATTGACACCGAAATGAAAAAAGCCGGGGGATGTCCCCCGGCATTTTTTATGCGAGTCAAGACTAAATACTTCTCGGGAAAACGCCGGCCCATTGCGTCAGCAATTTACGAGCCGCTCTACCCACCTCTGGACGGCTAAGGACTTTTCGCAGGTAGTTTGACGAACATATGTTTGCTTATTATAATATTACTTGAAAGCACCCCTTATCTCATGGTATAAAGAATACGGTTCCCTCCAAAAGAGGGGCCTCCAAGAGCCGGGGTCTTACCCCCGGCATTTTTTTT
>CAUDDU010000082.1 GCA_958448375.1 uncultured Collinsella sp. | reverse complement strand
CAGACCGCCATGAGCACGGCTGCCGATGCGCAGGCCGGCGCGGTGGAGCCGATTCACCTGCTGTCTGCCCTGCTCGGTGCCGGCGAGCGCAATATCTCCGTGATCATCGAGCGCATCGGCGCTGATCCGGCCCAGCTCGCACGCTCCACGCAGGATGCCGTCGACCGCGCGCCCAAGGTTTCGGGCGAGGGTCAGCAGATGGGCCTGTCCAACGAGCTCGTCCGCGTCATCGAAAAGGCCGAGAAGAAGGCCACCAAGATGGGCGACAGCTTTGTGGTGACCGAGCATCTGCTGATGGCGCTTGCCGAGGACAAGGGCGAGGCTGGTCGTGTACTGCGTGACGCTGGCGTGACCAAGGAGCGCATCGAGCAGGTCTACGAGGAGCTGCGTGGCGATGACCGCGTGACGTCTGCCGAGGACAAGACCCAGTTTGAGGCGTTGGAGCAGTACGGTCGCAACATCTGCGATCTTGCCCGCGCCGGTAAGCTCGACCCGGTCATCGGCCGTACCGACGAGATCCGCCGTACCATTCAGGTTCTGTCCCGCCGCACCAAGAACAACCCCGTGCTCATCGGTGAGCCGGGCGTCGGTAAAACGGCTATCGTCGAGGGCATCGCCCAGCGTATCGTGGCCGGCGATGTGCCGAGCACCCTGCGCGACCGCGACCTCATCGAGCTCGACATGAGCGCGTTGGTCGCCGGCGCCAAGTACCGTGGTGAGTTCGAGGACCGCTTAAAGGCCGTGCTCAAAGAAGTGCAAAAATCCGAAGGTAAGGTCATCCTGTTCATCGATGAGCTGCACACCATTGTGGGCGCGGGTGCCACCGAGGGCTCCATGGACGCAGGCAACATCCTCAAGCCGGCGCTCGCCCGTGGCGACCTGCATGCGATCGGCGCGACCACGCTCGACGAATACCGCAAGTACATCGAGAAGGACGCGGCGCTCGCCCGTCGTTTCCAGACCGTTATGGTGAGCGAGCCTACCGTCGAGGACACCATCTCGATCCTGCGTGGCCTCAAGGAGAAGTACGAGATCTTCCACGGCGTGCACATCACCGATAGCGCGCTCGTGGCCGCCGCCGACCTCTCCGATCGCTATATCGCCGACCGCTTCCTGCCCGACAAGGCCATCGACCTGGTCGATGAGGCGGCAAGCCGCCTGCGCATGGAGCTCGACAGCATGCCGGTCGAGATTGACGCCACCACGCGTCAGCTCACCCAGCTGCAGATCGAGGAGCAGGCGCTCATGAAGGAGACCGACGACGCCTCCAAGGAGCGTCTGGAGGCCCTGCGTCAGGAGATCGCCGAGGTCCAGGAAAAACTCAACGTGCAAAAGGCTGGCTGGCTCAACCAGAAGAACGCCATCGACCACGTGCAAGAGCTCAAGGGACAGCTCGACGAGGCCAGGAGCGAAGAGGAGCGCGCGACGCGCAATGGTGATCTGGGCCGTGCGTCCGAGCTGCGCTACTCCGTGATTCCGGGCCTGCAACAGCAGATTCAGGATTCCGAGGCTGCGCTCGAGGCGCAAAAGCAGCAGGACGGCGAGGGCCTCAACGAACAGGTGACCTCCGATGAGATCGCCGAGGTCGTGAGTGCCTGGACCGGCGTGCCCGTGTCCAAGATGATGCAGGGCGAGCTCGACAAGCTGAAGGGCTTGGAGGGTGAGCTGCATAAGCGCGTCATCGGCCAGGACGAGGCCGTCTCCGCCGTCGCCGCGGCCGTGCGCCGCAGCCGTGCGGGTCTCTCCGATCCGGACAAGCCCATCGGCAGCTTCTTCTTCCTGGGCCCCACCGGCGTGGGCAAGACCGAGCTCGCCAAGGCGCTTGCCGAGTGCCTGTTCGACGACGAGCGCGCGCTCGTGCGTATCGACATGTCCGAGTACATGGAGAAGTTCAGCGTCCAGCGTCTGATCGGTGCGCCCCCGGGATACGTGGGTTACGACGAGGGCGGCCAGCTCACCGAGGCCGTGCGCCGTCGCCCCTACTCCGTGATCTTGCTCGACGAGATGGAGAAGGCCCATCCAGATGTCTTCAACGTGCTGTTGCAGGTGCTTGACGACGGCCGTCTGACCGACGGTCAGGGTCGCCAGGTGTCCTTCAAGAACACGATTATCATCATGACGTCTAACGTGGGCTCCAAGGCTATCGCCGAGCTTTCGGGCAAGGACGAGGAGGAGATGCGCCATCAGGTCGACGCGGCCATGGCTCAGACCTTCCGCCCCGAGTTCCTCAACCGTATCGACGATATCGTGGTGTTCCATCCGCTCGGCATGGCGCAGATCGAGAAGATCGTCGACATCCAGCTCGCCGACGTCCGCGCGCGTCTGGCCAAGGAGCGCATGACGCTTGCCATCACCCCGGCGGCCAAGCAGATGCTCGCCGTGGGCGGCCTGGACCCGGTCTTTGGCGCCCGTCCGCTCAAGCGTCTGGTTCAGCGCGAGGTCGTGGATGCCATCGCCGCCGCTATCATCGACGGCACGGTGCGCGAGGGCGATCAGGTGACGGTCGATGCCGACAAGGACGGCGGCTTTACCGTCGTGTGCGACAACACGCCGGCGGCCACCTACGAGGTCCCCGACGCCGAGTAGGTTTTGGGCCATGCCTTAAAATCTACCAGCCGTCTCTAAACGCCAAGGGCGGCGGATCCAATTGGGTCCGCCGCCCTTTTTCGTGCGACAATCGATGATATTGAACGGATGCGATGCGAGGAGCTATGCAGATGAAAGACGAGATCAAGACAAGCGCGCCGGCGACCGATGCCGCACCCGCCGTACCCAAGCCTGTGCCTAAGCCGGCGCCCAAGCCGCGCGACCCCTACATCCGTGCCGAGAACGAGGACGATGACGGCTACGATCCCTACAGCGATCGCCGCCCCGAGCGCGAGCCGCTGTTCGAAGCCGACCCCTGGCGCTAGTTGCATCAAGTAGCTAATTTGGCGATGATTTCCTGGGACGGGGTAGTCAAAAAAGTCCCGTCCCAAATCGACTGTCCAGGGAGTCGCATTCGAGCTTGGTTGCCCTCTCAGCCACTCGGCATCCTTCGAGCAGTAATAGTGAAAAAACTTGCTTAAGTGTTAATCAAGTCAGACATAATCTTGATCTCTAATTAATCAAGAATCGCTATAATTTTGATTAGCTAGAGAGCAAGATTGGAGAATCATGGCATTCAACGACTTGATCGCCCAGAAAATAAAGGACTTTGAACAGCAGGGGGTTCCGCAGGTCTTTGAGCGAGACCTTGATCTAGGAAACCCACAGGAGCCAAAGCGCGACAACATCGTAAATGTGATTGTGGGGGCCCGCCGTTGTGGAAAGACGTATCGCCTGTATCAGGAGATGCGGCGGCTTCAGAGCCGGGGCGTCGAGCTTGACCGGATGCTTTACTTCAATTTTGAGGATGAGCGCTTGCGCCCGTATGAGCCATCGCTGCTGGCGGACGTGCTCGACACGTTCTATGCGCTGTATCCTGTTGCTCGAACCGAGGGCGCTTACATTTTCTTTGACGAGATCCAGGAAATTCCCGAATGGGGTGCGTTTCTGCGGCGTGTAGTCGATACGGAGAAAGCGACCGTCTATGTGACGGGATCTTCTTCTAAGATGCTGTCCTCAGAACTTAAGAGCGAGTTCAGGGGTCGTTCTCTTGTGCGAGAGCTTTTTCCGTTGAGTTTTTCGGAATACGTTCGATATAAGACGGGGAGCGTTCTCGAGTCAGATGCGACCTTTTCCCCGAGCGATGCAGCGCTGCTTCGACATCATCTGATCGGGTATCTTGAACGAGGGGGATTCATCGCGACACTTGAGCAGACGCCTGCAGACGCGATTCAGCTGCTACAGGAATATGCTTCGCGAACGGTCGCCATGGACGTCGTTGAACGTTACGACGTCAAGAACCCTCGCCTGGCATCGCTGTTCTTGACGCGGTGTATGGCATCTTCGGGACGAGAGCTGTCAGTGAACAAAGTGTACAACGAGTTCAAGAGCAGACAGATACCCGTCAGTCGTAATTCGCTCAGCGACTTACTTGAGTATTATGAGGACGCCTACCTGTTATTTTCTGTGCCGGAGTTCACGCGTTCACTGGCAAATAACATGCGGTCTGCGTCTAAGGTCTACGCTGTCGACCCTGCGATGTTTGGAGCATTCTCTCCCGCATCGGCATTGGACCAGGGCCAGAGGCTCGAGACCGCAGTGTTCAATGCGCTAAGAAGAAGGACTCCCGCGGTGAGGACCGGCTCGGTCTGCCGCCTGCTAATCAAAGAGAAGAGCAAAAGCCATGAGGTGGACTTTGTGGCTGGGGATGCGCTTCTCATGCGGGCTTATAGCCTGATTCAGGTGAGTGCGGATATGGCAAGTGAGAAAACGCGCGAGCGCGAAATCGCCGCGCTTGATGCCTCGATGGCCCAGTTTGATCTTGGCGAGTCGGCAATCGTTACCATGGATGAACAGACCGATATTCCATGCGAGCACGGTGTGGTACACGTTATGCCCGCATGGAAGTGGCTCCTTGCCTAATCATCTATGGGCCTGTGGGGTCAGGACCTCCTGGCTCCTTCATCACGGTTGGGGAGCACCTTGCTGCGCCAGGCTAGTCCTGGGCTTTGATACTCGGCAGCAGGATCTGCGCGAGGTAGTCGGTTTCGAGCTTAGTGGCACCATCGGCCTTGCCGTCTTTACCCACCAGGTCGTTCTTGATCTGGCTATACGTATAGCGGTTGCCGGTCGTCAGCTCGACAAGCTCAATGGCCGTATCCATGGGGTAGGTCGACACGGGATTCTGCGTCCGCCCGTTGATGGTCTGGGGCACCACGTACGGATAGACGGGGCCGCTGGCGTAGACGGTATAACCGTTGCCTAGATTGGCCGCACCCAAAACCGTATCGCCTTCATCGGGCGTAAAGCTCTCGCCCTCGCGCACCGCGACGAGCGTCACGAGCGGCGTATTGGCGTCGTCGCCCAGATAGATGCATAGCGTGCTTCCGTTTTGCCAAGTTGCGACCTTGCCGTACCACTCGACGGGAATATCGAGCTGGTAGAGGTCGGTTGCCTTGTGGCGAGCGTCAGCATCACGGGACGCCTGTGCCTTTTGCGCGCTCACGGCATTGACGGCGGCGTCGCGCCGCGCGGTTGCTGCCTGCTGGAGCACTTTGGCAGCCGCGGCGGAGCTCGCACCGCCCTCCTCGGCATACTTGGCGGCGGCATCGATCTGGTCGTCAGTCACCGTGTCGGCCGAAGGCACCTTGAGCTTAAAGGTGGCCTGGGCACTTAAATCCTGTCCATCGCTCTTAACGGTGACCTGCGTCTTGGTGGTCGGGACGGTATAGATGGTGCCGTCGGCCGCGATGGG
>CAUDDU010000081.1 GCA_958448375.1 uncultured Collinsella sp. | reverse complement strand
CGGCCAGACGCGCAACTACCTTATGTACGCCATGAACAACGTCGAGATTCGTGCTTGCGGCGGCTTTGGCGGTTCGCAGGGCCTGATTTCGGTCACTGACGGCCAGATGTCGATTGGCGAGTTTGTTCCCCGCATTGGACTCAGCGAGGATGAGGCAGTCGAGAGCGTCGACGAAGAGGATGAGGCGCTGTTCGGCAACCACAGTAACCTGTACAACTCGGGCAATACCTATTCGCCTGATTGGCCCCGCAACTCGCAGCGTGTCGCCGCGCTGTGGAAGTCCCAGTATGGACAGGACGTTGATGGCGTCATCGGTATCGACCCGGTGTTCCTGCAGTATCTGCTGGGCCTGGTCGGTAACGTGTCACTGCCCGACGGAACGGTTGTCGACGGCACCAACGCCGCAAAGGTCCTCATGCACGATGTGTACTGGAACTATCCGGTCGAGGAGTCTGACGGCATCTTTGCATCCGTCGCCAGCGCTGCCTTCGACAAGATCCTTGGCGGTATCGGCGATGTCGATGTTACGAAGCTTGTCAGCGCCGTTGAGCGCGGTGCCGAAGAGGGCCGCCTGATCGCGTGGATGAGAAACGATGATGAGCAGAATGCCATCAAAGAGACGGGCATTGACGCTTCGCTGCCCGATCCGGATGACCCGAGTGCCGATCCTGTTGCCGGCGTTTACTTTAACAACCTGAGCTTCTCCAAGCTCGACTGGTATCTGAACGCCGACACTCAGATTGGTCAGGGCGTGAAGAACGGCGACGGCACGTGCTCCTATCGCATCACCGTTACCCTGACGAACATCATGACGCAGGAGGAGGCTGGCAAGCTGCCCGACTACGTTGCGGCGAGCGCGCCCGATGCCGCGCGTGACGACGAACGCCTGAATGTCTCGTTGTTTGCCCCGACGGGCGGCAACATCAGTGACCTTACGGTTGAGGGCACACAGTTTGGTCTTGGCGCCGCTACGTGGCATGGAATCCCCTTCTATTCGGGCACCGTTGACCTGCATGCTGGCGAGACGACGACGATCACGTATACGCTGACCACGTCGGCCGAGGCGGGGGACAAGCCGCTTACGCTGCGTCAGACTCCTACATGCCAGGCGGCTCGCGACAGCGCGTCGGCGTAGGGTTTTTCTGGTAGCGCAGATAATCGAGTACCATTTTGGGGCGGACAGGCAATCTGTCCGCCCCTATTTTGTAAGGAGAGCGCATGAAGTACTTTGGCACCGACGGCTTTCGCGGTGAGGCCAACGTTGGGCTGACGGTAGAGCACGCTTATAAGATTGGCCGTTTTGTGGGCTGGTATTACGGCGCCAACCGCGAGCGCAAGGCACGCGTCATCGTGGGCAAGGACACGCGTCGCTCGAGTTATATGTTCGAGGCGGCGCTGGTGAGCGGTCTGGTCGCGAGCGGTGCGGACGCCTATATGCTGCACGTGATCCCCACGCCGGGCGTGGCGCATCAGACCGTGGAGGGCTGCTTCGATTGCGGCATCATGATCAGCGCGAGCCACAACCCGTTTTGCGATAACGGCATTAAGCTCGTCAACAGCGACGGCTTTAAGATGGACGAGGACGTACTGGAGCTCATCGAGGACTACATCGATGGCAAGAGCGAGGTGCCGCTGGCCACGGGCAACCACATCGGCGCCACGGTGGACTACATGCAGGGCCGCAACCGCTACATTGCTTCGCTCATCGCCAGCGTGAACTTTTCGCTGCAGGGCGTCAAGATCGGTATCGACTGCGCCAACGGCTCGGCTTCCTCGGTGGCCAAGCCGGTGTTCGACGCGCTGGGCGCTGACGTGCGCGTGATCAACGCCGCGCCCGATGGTTTTAACATCAACGTCGACTGCGGCTCCACGCATATGGAGCGTCTGCAGCGCCATGTGGTGGAGCAGGGCCTGGACGTGGGTTTTGCCTACGACGGCGATGCCGACCGCTGCCTGGCCGTGGATGAGCGCGGTCGCGTGGTAGACGGCGACCAGATCCTGTACGTGTGCGGCGTGTATCTGAACAAGCACGGGCGACTCTCGGGCGGTACCGTGGTGCCGACGATTGCCAGCAACTTTGGCCTGGTCAAGTCGCTGGAGCTTGCCGGTCTGAGCGCCGTGACCAGCGGCGTGGGCGACCGTCACGTGTATGCCAAGATGCGCGAGGGCGGCTACAGCCTGGGTGGCGAGCAGACGGGCCATACGATCTTTGGCGATATCGAGCGCACGGGCGACGGCATTATGACCTCGCTGCGCGTGATGGAAGTGATTCGTGCCGAGCGCGAGACGCTCTCGCAGCTCACGGCTCCGTGCAAGCTGCTGCCGCAGGCGCAGGTGGCCGTGCACGTGGCGGACAAGGACGCCGCGCTCGAGAACATGGGCGTGCAGAACGCCATCGCCGAGGCCGAGGCTGCGCTGGCAGGCGAGGGCCGCGTGCTCGTGCGCAAGAGCGGAACCGAGTCGGTTATCCGCGTGCTGGCCGAGGCGCCCGACCAAGCATCCGCCGATGCCGCCATGAAGCGCATCGCCAACGCGCTCGAGGCTCTGTAAGGTAGTCATTGGGGACGTTCTTAAACAACTAGGTGGAAAGGGGGCGCCGCGGATTGGTTCCGCGGCGTCCCCTTTGCGTTGACGTGTCGGTTATGCCTTACAGCTCGTAGAGCGTGGTGAACTTGTCCTGCAGGTAGCTGCAGTAGTAGCGGGCATCGAACGCCATGCCGCATGCGCCCTTGATGAGTTCCGGCGCGTCCTTGGCGCGGCCCCACTGCCAAATGTGCTCGCCCAGCCAGGCGCGGACGGGCGCCAGATCGCCGCTCGCACAGGCGCCATTGAGGTCGACGCCGTCGCGGCACATGGCCGGCACAAACATGGCATCGTAGGCGCTACCCAGCGCATACGTGGGGAAGTAGCCAAACGAGCCGCCGCTCCAGTGCGTATCTTGCAGGCAGCCGCGTGTGTCGTCGGGAACGGGAATGCCCAGGTACTCGTCCATAAAGCGATTCCAAAGCGCGGGGATGTCCTTGGCCGTGGCCTCGCCGGCAAACAGCATGCGCTCAATCTCGTAACGCACCATGATATGCAGCGGGTAGGTGAGCTCGTCGGCCTCGGTACGGATCAGCGACGGCTGAGCGATGTTCACGGCGCGGTAGAGCGTGTCCTCGTCCACGTTGCCGTAGACCTCGGGCGCGTGGCGGCGCAGCACCTCGAGCAGCGGTCCCATAAAGGCGCGGCTGCGGCCCACGGTGTTCTCGAAAAAGCGGCTCTGGCTCTCGTGGATGCCCATGGAGGTGCCGCCCTCCAGGCACGTGCGCGCGTAGGCGGGGTTCACGCCCAGCTCGTACATGGCGTGGCCGGCCTCGTGGATGATGCTGTAGACGTTGGAGATGCAATCGTCCTCGTAGATGTGCGTGGCGATGCGCGCGTCGCCCACCGAGAAGCCCTCGCTAAACGGATGCTCGGTAAAGGCAAGCGTGGTGTCGTCCAGGTCCAGGCCGACGAGTTTCATCAGGTCGAAGCTCATGGCGCGCTGGGCGGCCTCGGGCACGCGGGCGTGCAAAAAGTCTGCAGCGGGCTGCTGGCCGCGCTCGCCGATGGCGTGCACGAGCGGCACGACCGTGGCCTTAACCTCGTCGCAAAACGCATCGAAGCTCTCGGTGGAAAGGCCGCGCTCGTACTGGTCGAGCCACACGTCGTATGGGTCGCGCTTGGGGTCCATGAGCTCGGCCTGATGCTTGAGCTGGCTGACGATTTTGTCCACATAGGGCTCAAAGCTCGCCCAGTCGTTGGCCGCTTTGGCCTTGTGCCACACGGCGTCGGCCTCGCAGGTGAGCCTGGTCCAGGCCTCGGCCTCCTCGGTGGGGATGACGCTTGCCTCGCGCTGGTCGCGGCCGAGCACGCGAATCTCGTCAAGCAGCTGTGGGTCGTCGATCTTTCCGCCGGTGACGGTCTCGCGTGCCAGCGAACGTACAAGTTCGACAGACTTTTCGCTGGTCAGGAGCTTATGGTGCTCGCCGGCAAGGGTGCCCATGGCGTCGGCACGGGCGGCGGCACCGTTGGCGGGAGCAATGGTCGCGCCGTCAAACTCGGCAATCTTGAGCAGGTACTCGCGGGTCCACAGTTTGCCTTCGAGCTTGCGGAATTTTTTGACGGCCTTATCGACCTTCATGCCTTTGGGCGTCTTGCCCGCTGCGGGCTTGGCCTTCTTATCGTGCTTCTTTTCCATACCATATCCTTGATCTCGCGAGCCGAACGCCACGGCTGGGCGCACGGCCAGTTTGCACAGCTACCTGCCTTGTACCCAGCACGAACAAAACGGAACGCGGCGATACGCCCACACAATGTGGTATCCTATAGCCCAATGCGTTGACGGAGAGGGTTTTGCCCGCCGCGTCGCCGGCAAGAGAGGGAAGGTCATGGGCTGCAAGCCTTCCTGCGGTGACAAGGGCCAAGCGTTCACTCCCGAGCAGCGACCTCAACGGGCACGCGGCCAGCGGCGGCGAAGCCCCAGTAGGGAAGCCGTGAGCCTCGCGACAAGGGGCAAAGAGTGGGCGCGGCGGGCCAGACATCCGCCGGGTCAAACAAGGTGGTACCGCGGAATTCAACCGTCCTTGGGCAATGCACATGCCCGAGGGCGGTTTTTTGTTACCGAACCGGGCCGCGTTTTCGCAACGTCAGACGGCGGCAGCCGCCTCGGCAAGCGGGGAGCGCGAGAGACGAAAGGGAAGACATGAGTCTGATTGATGATCTGGTCAAACTCGAGGAAGAGGCCAAGGAGCTCGTCGCGGGCGCCGACGACGCCGCAAAGCTCGAGGCCGCGCGCGTTGAGCTGCTCGGCCGCAAGGGCCGCATCACTGGCCTGATGCGCATGATGGGCAAGCTCGCCCCCGAGGATCGTCCCATGATGGGCAAGCGCGCCAACGAGATGCGCCAGCTGATTGAGGGCATGCTCGACGCGCGCACCACCGAGATGAAGGCCGCCGCCCTCAAGCACACACTCGAGCACGAGGCCGTCGATATCACGCTGCCGGGCATCCGTCCGCAGATCGGTCACCAGCACCTGATCAAGCAGATCATCGAGGAGGCCGAGGACATCTTCTGCGGCATCGGCTACACCGTCGAGTCCGGTCCCATGGTCGACACCTCCTACTACAACTTCACCGCGCTCAACGCCCCCATGGATCACCCGAGCCGCTCGGCCCGCGACACCTTCTACGTGGTCGACAACAACCCCGGCAGCGTCGCACACCCCGAGGCTCACGCCCACGGCGAGTCCGACGTGCTGCTGCGCACCCAGACCTCGGGCGTGCAGATCCACACCATGGAGTCGCAGAAGCCGCCCATCTACATGATCTGCCCGGGCACCGTCTA
>CAUDDU010000080.1 GCA_958448375.1 uncultured Collinsella sp. | reverse complement strand
AACGAGTAGGCACGCGAAAACCGGGGCCGGACATGCTCCGGATACCCTCGTATGCAAAAACGCCGTTTGTGAGTACTGTCACAAACGGCGTTTCATTTATTTGGCTACGTCCCCAATGACTAGGGCTATTCCACGGTGCCGTAGACGGCGCCCCAGCCGTGGGCGGCCAAGGCGGAGTTGAGCTGGTCGCAAAGTGACTGGCGGTCGTAGTAGCCGGGCGGCAAAAGGTTCACGATTTCCATGAGGTCGGGCGCCAGGTCCAAGATTTCTGCCTGTACGATCAGATCCAGGCGGTCGATGGCGTGGCGGTCGTAAAACAGCCCATCGACCAGGCGCTGTAGGTCGCCGAATTCCTCGGCTTGGAACGATCCGTACTCCATAGTGCCTCCTTGGGCGCCCCATGCCGGCATGCGCGGCGATTCGTAATTTATTGCGATGGACTTAATCTATCACGGCTTCATACCGTTGCGGCGGTGGCGGTCTATACTTAGACGAACTGCAACGTACCGCTTCGCGAAAGGTCGCACCCATGCAGACGATCTACCAGAAGATGGAAACCACCGAACTCGATGCCGCCATCGAGGCGCTCAAAGCCGAGGTCGCCGAGGTCAAGGCCAAGGGCCTGGCGCTCGACATGGCCCGCGGCAAGCCGTCGCCCTCCCAGGTGGACATCTCTCGACCCATGCTCGATATCCTCAATGCCGATGCCGATCTGCACGACGGCAACGTCGATTGTTCCAACTACGGCTGCTTTGAGGGTATTCCCTCGGCACGCAAGCTGGCAGGGGAGTTCTTGGGCTGCCCCCCCGAGCAGACGCTCGTGCTGGGTTCGTCGAGCCTGCTGATTGAGCACGATATCGCCGGTATGTTCTGGCGCTGCGGCTCGTGCGGCAGCGAGCCTTGGGAGGCTTACGAGGCCGCGCATGACGGCAAGAAGGTCAAGTTCCTGTGCCCTGTTCCCGGCTACGACCGCCACTTTGGCATCACCGCCGATCTGGGTATCGAGAACGTCCCCGTCGCGATGACCGACAACGGCCCTGACATGGACGAGATCGAGCGCCTGGTTGCCGCCGACGACTCCATTAAGGGCATCTGGTGCGTGCCCAAGTATTCCAACCCCACGGGCATCACCTTTAGCGAGGACACCGTGCGTCGCCTGGTCGAGATGCCCACGGCCGCGCTCGATTTCCGCATCTTCTGGGACAACGCCTACTGCGTGCACGACCTGTACGACGAGACCGACGAGCTCGCCAACATCTTCGATCTTGCCCGCGCGGCGGGCACCGAGGATCGCGTGGTGGCATTCGCCTCGACGTCCAAGATTACCTTCCCGGGCGCCGGCATCGGCTTTATCGGCGCGAGCCCCGCGGTCATCGCTGAGTTCTCCAAGCGCCTGAAGGCCGGCCTCATCAGCGCCGACAAGCTCAACCAGCTGCGTCACGTGCGCTTCCTTCCCACCATCGAGGCGGTCAAGGAGCACATGAAAAAGCATGCCGAGTTTCTGCGTCCGCGCTTTGAGGCCGTCGAGCGCAAGCTCACCGAGGGCTTGGGCGACACGGGCTGCGCCACCTGGACGCACCCCCGCGGCGGCTACTTTGTAAGCTTCGATGGTCCCGAGGGCTCGGCCCAAAAGGTCGCCGCGCTTTGCGCCGACCTGGGCGTCAAGCTCACGCCGGCCGGTGCTACCTGGCCCTATGGCAAGGACCCGCGCGACACCAACATCCGCATCGCGCCGAGCTATCCTACGGTCGAGGACCTGGAGGCCGCGCTTGATGTGCTGGTGCTGGCCGTTAAGCTTGTCGCTGCCGAGCTTGCGCGTGCCGAGCGCGCCTAACGCGTAGGGCCCCGCAAGTCCGCGCCCAGTACTATCCGCACTTTCGATACGTAAAGGAGCGTATACATGGATTTGGGTATTTCCACCAACCCCACGCCAGAGCTCTACACCATTAAGGTGGCCGGCGAGATCGATATCTCTAACGCCGATAGCCTGCGCAATGCCATCGACCTGGCGCTCGAGCAGCCCACTGAGGCCGTTGAGCTCGATTTTGCCCAGGTGAGCTACATCGATTCGACGGGCATTGGCGTGCTCGTGGGCGCCGCGCACCACGCGGTCGACCACGGCAAGCGCTTTAGCTGCACCAATGTGCAGCCTCCGGTGATGCGCGTGGTTCAGCTGTTGGGTGTCGACCAGGAGATTTCGATCACCGCTGCATAATCTTTGCCCCCAAAAGGGCGTGCCGTTTGGCATATGTTTGTGATGCGCTCGGACGTTTTGGCGTCCGGGCGCTATACTTGACCGAATGAATAGACGAGTTCCGGCCGAATGGCGCGGTGCGGGCTCGACTCACATCGAGCCTTGGAGGTATGTGTGTTTGGTATTGGAGAGGGTGAGCTCGCGATCATCGTGGTCTTCGGCTTTTTGCTGTTTGGCCCGGATAAGCTCCCACAGATGGGCCGCACGATCGGCCGTGCTATCCGTCAGTTCCGCGAGACGCAGGAAAAAATGACGGCTGTTGTTCAGTCCGAGATCATCGATCCGGTAAGCGAGGCCGCGTCGGCCCCGGTCAAGCCCAAGAAGGCTGCTGTCGATGACGATTCCGATGCGGACGAGGATGCTGCCGAGACGGCAGTGCCCGCCAAGAAGGAGACCTTTGCCGAGCGTCGTGCCCGTCTTGCTGCCGAGAAGGCCGCAAGCGAGGGTGCTGCTGAGGGCGAGGGTGCTGCTGAGGAGTCCGAGGCCGAGGGCGCCGAGCCTGTCGCTGCCGCCGAGCCTGTCGTCGAGCCTGAGCCTGCTGCAGAGCCGGAGCCCGAGCCGGCAGAGCCCACGACGGCCGATCTCTACGCCCGTCGTCCCCGCAAGCGCAAGGCCGTCGTCGACCAGCTCGCTCGCGAGCTCGAGGCCGAGGACGACGCCGCTGCCGCCGACGCCCCGAAGGGAGGCGATGAGTAATGCCTATCGGACCTGCGCGAATGCCGCTCTTCGATCACCTGGGAGAGCTTCGTCGCCGCCTGACCATCGTGGTCGTGTCGGTGTTTGCCGCTGCTATCGTGCTGTATTTCGCCACGCCCGTGGTACTCGATATCCTGGAAGACCCCATCCGCTCCTTTGTGCCGGACGGTAAGTTCTACATCACTACCACGCTCGGCGGCTTTGGCCTGCGCTTTTCGCTGGCCATCAAGATGGCCGTTGTCATGTGCACGCCCATGATCATCTGGCAGATCTTGGCGTTTTTCCTGCCGGCGCTTCGCCCCAACGAGCGCAAGTGGGTCGTGCCCACGGTGCTCGCCTCGACGGTGCTGTTCTTCCTGGGCGCAATCTTTTGCTACTTCATCATCATTCCCGCGGGCTTTGAGTGGCTCATCGGCGAAACCTCAGCAGTCGCCACGGCGCTGCCCGATTTGGAGAACTACGTCAACATGGAGCTGCTCTTTATGATCGGCTTTGGTGTGGCGTTTGAGCTGCCGCTCATCATCTTCTACCTGTCCGTCTTCCACATCGTGTCCTACGCTGCTTTCCGCGGTGCCTGGCGTTATGTATACGTTGGCCTGCTTGTGGGTTCGGCCGTGATCACGCCCGACGGCTCGCCCGTTACGCTGGGCCTCATGTATGGCGCCCTGCTCTCGCTCTACGAGATTTCGCTTGCCATCGCCCGTGTGGTCATTACCGCGCGCGAGGGCAAGGAGGGCTTGTTCGTGAGTCGTCTGGACCTGTTCTCGGACGACGAGGGCGACGAGGAGTAAATCGGTATGCACGAGGTTGGCATTGTCAACGGCATACTCGATACGGTGATTCGCGCGGCGCGTGGGGCGGGCGCCTCGCGCGCCGTTTTGGTAACGCTGCGTATCGGGGATATGACCGAGGTCGTGCGCGAGGCGCTCGACTTTGCCTGGGAGACGTTTCGCGATGAGGATCCACTCACGCAAGGCTGCGAGCTTGCCGTGGAGGAAGTCCATCCACAAAGCGAGTGCCTGGACTGCGGCGAGGTCTTCGATCACGACCGTTTCCATTGCCGCTGCCCCCAATGTGGCGGCGCCAACGTGCGCCTGCTGCACGGCCGCGAGCTCGACATCGCAAGTATCGAAATCGAAACCCCCGACGATTAGCCCGCCAGCCATTTAGGGACGGGGTATAAATGGTAGAAATAGATACGCCATGCGGCTTGACATTCCGTTCCAACGTGTGCAAGCAGGCAAAATGGCAAGTGTCAACGACGAAATCTACCATTTCTACCCCGTCCCCAGATGGCAGAAGTAAGGAGTGCCGAGTATGGCCGAGAAAACAATTGATATCGCGTCGCCGATTCTGTCGCGCAACGAGCGCCTGGCAGATCAGTTGCGTCAGCGATTTCATGAGACAAACACCTATGTGATCAATGTGCTGTCGAGCCCCGGTTCGGGCAAGACCACCACGATTCTAGGCACCAACGAGCGTCTGCGCGACAAGGCGGGCCTGCGTTGCGCCGTCATCGAGGGCGATATCGCCTCGGATGTCGATGCCATCACCATGAAGGAAGCCGGCATGCCCGCCATCCAGATCAACACGGGCGGCCTGTGCCACCTCGAAGGCAACATGATCATGGAGGCCGTTGACGCGTTCGACCAGGCGGTGGGCCTTCAAAACATCGATGTCATCTTTATCGAAAACGTGGGCAACTTGGTCTGCCCGGTCGACTTTGACCTGGGCGAGAACCTGTCCATCATGATTCTCTCGGTGCCCGAGGGCGACGACAAGCCCATCAAATACCCGGGTATCTTCCAGCACGCCGGCGCACAGCTGCTCAACAAGGTCGACGTGGCCCCGGCTTTCGATTTTGACATGGATAGGTATACTAAGACACTCGATGACCTCAATCCGCAGGCGCCGCGGTTTGCCGTGAGCGCGCGCAAGGGTGAGGGCATGGATGCCTGGTGCGATTGGCTCATCGGGCAGATTGAGCAAGCAAGGGCGTAAGTCGGCCGCCATACGGGCGGGCGTAGCCGCAGAGATACGAGATAGGAGCCTCTTTTGAAGCTCATCATCGCCGAGAAAAACGACGCCGCGCGTCAGATCGCCGAGCGTCTGTCCACGGGCAAGCCCAAAAAGGACAAGGTGTACAACACCGCCATCTACCGTTTTGAGTGGAAGGGCGAGGAGTGCGTGACGATCGGTCTTGCCGGTCACATCCTGGCGCCCGATTTTTGCGACAGCGTGCTGTTCGATAAAAAGCTGGGCTGGTATTCGGTGACCGAGGACGGCGAGATGCTGCCGGCCGACATACCCGATGGCCTGGCGCGTCCGCCCTACGACACCAAGCGCAAGCCGTTCCTTGCCGACGGCATCTCCATCAAGGGCTGGAAGCTCGAGAGCCTGCCGTATCTCACCTGGGCGCCCGTCATTAAG
>CAUDDU010000079.1 GCA_958448375.1 uncultured Collinsella sp. | reverse complement strand
AGCCGGCGAGCGCCAGACGGCGTTCTACACCTACCGCGACCCGGCGATCGATCCTTCGATTGAGCGCGTGAAGCGCGCGGGTGCATGGCTTGGCAGCTTTGAGCCCGACGAGGCCGCCTTTGAAGGCTTTATCGTGAGCTGCGTGAGCGGCATGGACGCGCCGGTGAAGCCGTATGCGCTCACCAAGCGCCGCAACACGACCTACCTGGCCGGGCTCGATTCGCATGCGCGCGAGGAGCGTCGCGCCCAGATGCTCGCCGCCACGCCCGGTGAGCTGCGCTCGCTCGGCGCCGACGTGACGCGCATCGCAGCCGAGTCGCCCACCTGCGTCTTTGGCGGCCGAGACGTCATCGCCAAGAGCAACGCCGGCTTTAACGTAGTCGACCTGCTGGGCTAACGCACAAAGGTAGATTTTTGGAACATGCCCGGAAATCTACCTTTTTCTGCGGCTTGGGCGAGGCGGCGCAGCCCACCGCGGCGGTTTGTCTCGATCCGTAACATCTAGACGGCAATATCGGCTCCAGATGTTACAGATCGAGACGTTCCCGAACGGCACCAGCTCTTTGTCTCAATCTGTAACATCTAAGTCCAATTTTGCCGAGTTACTGTTACAGATCGAGACAAACCGCCGCAGACACCCATCACAACACAGACCACCACGAAGGTGCATGTATCCCCTTCGTGGTTGTTTTGCTGTTTGCCCAGATAAAACCTGCCAAAATAAACCTGTCCCTTTTTGGCAGGTTTGCTAGAGGAGGTTGGGATGGACAAGGCTAAATTGCGGCGAGCGGTGATTGCCCGGCGCGATGCGATTGATTTGGATGTGCGGGCGGCGAAGTCTGCCGTTATCTGTGCGCGGCTTGTTGAGCGACTGGGTCGCTCGGATCCCGCGGCACCGCACACCGTTGCCGTCTATGCCGCGATGGGTTCCGAAGTCAATCCTGCCGCGTTTGCCGCGGCGGCCGCCAAACGCGACTGGCGCGTGGCCTATCCGTGCATGCTCTCGGCAGCCGAAGCCACAGCTTGTGGCCAGCGCATGTGCATGCGGGCAGTTGCTGTCGACGATGCGTCCGCGGCTCCGTTTATCGCCCACCCCACGCGGGCCTTCACGACCATGGACATCGACAGCGATCGCTTCCCTATCGTGCCTGCCGATGTTCTCGACATGATTATCGTGCCGCTCGTGGCCTTCGACCAAACCGGCGCGCGCCTGGGCTACGGCGGCGGTTGCTACGACCGCTACCTACCCACGCTTTCGCCCACATGTCAAATCATCGGCATCGCCTTTGACGAGCAGCGCGTCGGCCACGTTCCCACCGACGCCCACGACCTGCCGCTGCCCCACATCGTCAGCGCCTGATCGCCGCTGTTTCGCACCCGCAAGATGAGCGTGGATAATCTCCCACTTTGGGCCCCCTTACGAGCCAAAAGTGGGAGATTATCCACGCTCATTCAACAAGCGTCCAGATTTCCACGCTCGTCCGTCTGATTTTCCACGCTCGTGCAGCCAAACGCCTTGCAACTGCCTCAGCACGCACGTGGCACGCCGGCGACCTTGAGCTTGCGATCGAGCTTTGTCGGATCCCTTAGATCATCCCAGCACAAGCGCACGATCTTGCAGTTATCAAGCAGCGAAAGCCTCGACTCGCGCTGACGCTCATCGAACTGCGCCTTTGCGAGCTTGCCCTCCTCCGCCGCTTTCTCGCTTTTAACGAATCCGTCGAACTCACCGATAATCAGCTGGTCGCCCACGCGCCACAAGTAGTCGACGCGATACGGCCGTCCCGGCTCAACCGGGTCGAACAGCTCAACTTGCAGCTCCGGCATCTGCCAGCCGCGCTCAATCATCAGGGCACGTGCCTTGGACTCGCCACCGCTTTCCGACAGGCCATCGGCACACCGCGCAACCCTGCGCGCCATCACAACACCGCGACGATTCAGGCCAAGCTTATCGACCGTCTCAACGAGATGCTCCTTCGACAAAAGTTGCTCATGGAGTGCCGAATCCGCGATGATCAGTCCCTCGACAAACGATGCATCGACCAAGCAATCCGTAATCGTTTGATCGATATCGGTTACGGCGATATCCATCTGGGTGGCCCGTGTTTGACGAGCATAGCGATGACGAATGACCTGAGAGCCCGGCGTCGTCGATTGGGCCGGCATCGCGGCGATATGGATGTGCGTCAAATTGGCATGCGAAACCGAAAGGCCATAGATAACAGCCGCCGTATAGGAGCAAAATGTCCAGTCGGGGTGCTTTTGCGCAAGCGCCCGCACCCGATGCAGATAACGCTGCCGAAACTTGAGCTCGGACCAGTATTCCGGACGCGCATACAGCCCCGGCATGACCGCCTCTAGACTTCCCGCCTCCGCCCGCCGCTCAATCTGCTTTGCCTCCGCCGCCGTGCGCGCGTACACGCAACTCATCTGCTGTTCGCATGCTTTAATGTGACTTGTAAGTCTTTGATTCGCCGTCATGTTTCCCATGTCGCCTCCCAACTCATGGAACGGCGCAAACGTACCAGACGGTTTCATGCGAAGTCTAACCAAATGCTGTCCAGGCACTGACCAAATGCTTGACGGTTTTGGACGTTTTAGGCTGATGGCTTATATCTGCAGGCAGAAGCCTTACCGAGAGGTCCCTGTCTCCACATTTAGATGCCTGTGTCCATCGGATTATCAGAAAGAAAAACCCGTCGAGATACGAGACTACGCCGAATGCGACTTGGCCTCTTCACGCACCGTCTCTTAGCCGAGCCATCGGCATCTACATATAAAAAATGAGCGTGGATAATCTCCCGTTTTGAGTCTAGTTTCAAGCCAAAAGTGGGAGATTATCCACGCTCGATTTGTAAACGCCCGAAAATCCACGCTCGTGTGTCCGATAATCCACGCTCGTCATGCCACGAGCACAGCCGCAGCCACGGCTACAGCAGTACCATCACAGCCTAGTGCTCCTCGCCGGCGCGGGCCAGGTCGTAGGGCGTGGTCTGGTAGACGTAGTAGTTGAGCCAGTTGGTGTAGAACAGCTGAGCCTGGCTGCGCCAGACGTTACGCGGCTCGGCGGTGGGGTCGTCATTCGGGAAGTAATGCGCCGGCACCTGGGGGTTGAGTCCGCGCTTCACGTCGCGCTCGTACTCCAAGCGCAACGTGTCGGTATCGTACTCGGGATGGCCAAAGACAAAGAAGCGGCGGCTGTCGGTCGACTTGACGATGTACAAGCCCACCTCGTCGGACACGGCCACGACCTCAAGCTGCGGCTCGGCCTCCACGTCCTCGCGGCGCACATCGGTGTTGCGCGAATGCACGGCATAGAAACGGTCGTCGAAGCCGCGGACCAGCGGGCTTTGCGGCTTCACCAGATAATGCTCGAACACACCGCTCGCCTTTGCCGGCAGGTCGTACTTCTGGATACCGTAATGATGGTACAGACCGGCCTGTGCACCCCAGCAAATGTGCAGCGTAGAGTGCACGTGCGTGGTGGACCAATCCATGATCTGGCAGAGCTCGGGCCAGTAGTCGACCTCCTCGAACGGCATCTGCTCCACCGGGGCGCCCGTGATGATCAGGCCGTCGTAGTGGATGTCGCGGATGTCGTCGAACGTGCGGTAGAACGTCTCCAAGTGGCCGGCGCTCACGTGCGTGGCCTCGTGCGTCTTGGTGCGCAGCAGGTCCACCTCCACCTGCAGCGGCGTGTTGGAGAGCTTGCGCATGATCTGCGTCTCGGTGGCAATCTTGGTGGGCATGAGGTTGAGGATGAGCACGCGCAGCGGGCGGATGTCTTGGTGCAGCGCGCGGTACTCGGTCATGACAAAGATGTTCTCGCTCTCGAGCTGCGCGGCGGCAGGGAGGGCGTCGGGGATGCGAATGGGCATGGATGCTCCTTACGAGTCAGTTGCAGCTATGGTACAACGAGCGGCCCCGTCCGCGCGAGCACATCGCCCAGCGATACCGTCAGCGGCCCAAATCGCTCCAAAAGTAGAGATTAAGGCATGCCCAAAAATCTATGGCGCTTTAGCCTAGCAAAGTGGCAGCAGGACGCTACAATGGTTCGACGCAAAAAACTCGGCCGAAAGGATACATATATGTACCAAACGCGTAAGATCGGTGTGGTCGGCCAGGGCCACGTAGGAGCACATGTTGCCAACAGTCTGCTCATGCAGGGCATTGCCGATGAGCTGTACCTGTGCGATATCAACGAGGCCAAGGTGACGTCCGAGGTCCAGGACCTGCGCGACTCCCTTTCGTTTGTCCCGTACAACACCAAGATCGTCAACTGCTACGACCACTACGAGGAGCTTGCTTGCTGCGACGTCATCGTCAACGCCGCCGGCAAGGTCGCGCTGGCCGCCGGCAACCGCGACGGCGAGCTGTTCTTTACCACCGACGCCGCCCGCACCTTTGCCAAGCGCATCGTCGACGCCGGCTTTGACGGCATCTTCGTGAGCATCTCCAACCCCTGCGACGTCGTGTGCACCGAGCTGTGGCACCTGACCGGCTACGATCCCAAGAAGATCATCGGCTCGGGCTGCGGCCTGGACTCCGCCCGCCTGCGCACCGAGATCTCCAAGAAGGTCGGCGTGAGCCCCAAGTCCATCGACGCCTACATGATCGGCGAGCACGGCTTTAGCCAGCTTGCCGCCTTTAAGGCCGCAACCATCGCCGGCAAGAGCCTCAACGAACTTCAGGCCGAGAACCCTGACAAGTACGCCTTCGACCACATGGAGGTCGAGGAGCTTGCACGCAAGGGCGGCTACGTAACCTACCAGGGCAAGCAGTGCACCGAGTACGCCGTCGCCAACTCCGCCGCGCGCGTCTGCGCTGCCGTGCTGCACAACGAGCACGCCGTGCTTTCGGCCTCTACGCTTATGACCGGCCAGTATGGCGAGGAGGGCATCTTCACCTCCCTGCCGTGCGTGATCGGTGCCGAGGGCGTCGAGGAGGTCTACACGCTCGACCTGTCCGAGTACGAGCTCGAGGGCTTCCACAAGAGCTGCCAGCACATCCGCGACAACATCGCCCAGCTCGACTGGTGGGATGCCGAGGCCTACGACGTCAAGTAAGCCGCTGGCTACCGCAACCTTGCGAATCTATGCGCGATACTAAGCGGGCCGCGCCGGAAACCCACCGGCGCGGCCCGCTTTTTTGACTCACGCAGTGCCCCTGCGAATCGAAGATGAATACTTTTCCCGTTACTTAGTACTGCTCGATGCCCATGTAGCGACGAATCTCAGGGCTGTGGTCGAACACCTTTCCGCGGGCGGCGCGCAGCTCGCAGCTCATGTTGTAGAAGAAGATCGGCTCCAGGTACGAACGCACGCTGGCGGACACCTCGCCCACGCCGTACTCGAGTGCATCGAGCACCATTACCGTATCGGTATGCGTGTTGAGGAACGCCAACGCGCGCTCCTCCATGGGGCGGCACTCGCCCGATCCGAGCTGCACAAAGT
>CAUDDU010000078.1 GCA_958448375.1 uncultured Collinsella sp. | reverse complement strand
CTATGAATAAAGATCTGTATCTGGTCCGTCATGGACAGACGATATTCAACCTTAAGCGTATCATTCAGGGGTGGAGTGACTCGCCGCTCACGCAGTTGGGTTGCGACCAGGCGGCGCGCGCCGGCATGTTTTTACGTGCGCGCGGCATTGAGCCCGATCATGCCTACACCTCCACGCTTCATCGCACCGAGCAGACTATCGCCAACTTGTGGCCGGGCTTGGCGTACGAGCGCCTGGACGGCCTGCGTGAGTGGTTCTTTGGCGACTTTGAGGCCGAGCGCGTGATGCTCATGCCCGAGCGCCCATGGCGCGACTTCTATCGCCAGTTTGGCGGCGAGGGCCAGATGCAGGTGCGCGAGCGCATGGTGGCGACGTTGACCGAGCTTATGCAGCGTCCGGACCATACGTGCGTGCTTGCGGTAAGCCACGGATCGGCCATCAAGGAGTTCATGGACCACGTGAAGGGCGCGGCGGCAGACGAGCGCGACCGTGTGCCGGGCAACTGCTCGGTGCTGCACTTTGCGTTTGACGACGAATCCGACACGTTTGAGCTGATTGAGATTTTTACGCAGGAGGATTACGCACGCGAGCTGGGCCTTGAACCGCTTGTGGCTACTGCAGGTCCGCAGCGCGGATAACGCGAGCGTGTCGGCTCGGGTCGCCGGCATAACTTCTCGACGCAAAAGGGGCGGAGATGCATGTACCTGCTGCATCTCCGCCCCCTGTTTGTTGAGCTGCCGATTTTTGTGCTGCGCGGTCTGGTCTTGCTAGAACCGCGCGACTTGGTGCGTGAGCAGACCCGTCGGAACCTGCGGTGCGCCGCCGGCGGCCTGTGCGGCGGGGAATAACGCGGCAACGGTAAAGTTGAACGGCTCTTTGCCCGTGTAGGTGCCGGCTGTGCGGGCCTCGTCTGCCAGGAGCTGCGCCGCCCCTGCTAGCGCGGCAGCATAGGCGGGGTCGTCGGCCTGTGCCGGCTCCGGTGCTTGTTCGAGCATAGCGCGGATGGCGGCAACGGCGTCCTCGCGCTTGACCTCCCACACGCGGTGCGTAATGCCGGCGGGGTCGGTGACGGCATAGAGCGACGCGCCCTCTTTGGCGGCGCCGAGGATGATATCCATGACGGGTGATGCTTCGTAGACGAGCGTTACAGGGCGGGGCTGCACCTTAAGCGCGGCGATTGCACGGGCGGCTGCAGCTGTACCCGCGGAGGGCGCGTCGTCGCACGCCAGCACGCCGACCGGGCAAATCGCCACAACGCCCGTCACGCGCCCCGGCTCTCCGGAGCATTCGTACGCGTAATACGCCGCGCCCGGATCTTTGAGCATAAGCCCGTCGGCGATGGCGTCGCGCAGGGCGTCGTTGCTGCTCAGGATACCGCCCATCTGCGGCAGCGCTTCGAGCACGCGGTCCTGAGCTGGGCGGATGCAGGGAAACGGAAGTGCTTTCATGGGCGGTCCTAACGCGCGAGTCGGTTTGTTCGCGGCTTATTATGCCCCAACTTGGACGCTTGCGTCCCAGAGCGTGTTGTCAACAAGCGCGATGAGCACGTTCTGGCAGCGAACGATATCGGCATGGGCCCCGGCTCGTTGGGCTTATGCGCGAGCACCAACGAGCCGGGGCCGTAGCTCATGCAATTGCGGTTACCCGTCTTGCCGGCAATGACGGCGGTATCGGTGCAGCCGGTAAAGAAGCCGACGGTCGTGTCCGCGTCCGTCACGTCATCGGCGGCGCGCTTGAGCGCAGCTAGAAGGGGAGAGTTCGGGTCGCGCTCGATGGCGGGGCGATCGCCCGTCACGGCGAAACTGTCATGGCAACCGGGAACCGCGGCCTCGGCGGCGGCAGCGGCCTGCTCGACCATGTTGATCGCGGCGGCCGTATCGGTCGGCGGCGTCAGGCGCATGTCGACCCAGACCTTGGCGTGGTCGGGCACGACAAAGGGGCGATAGCCGCCCTCGTCATCATCAACCATATGAAACCTCAGAATCAGTTTGCTTTGCAAACCGATTGTAAGTCACCTGCAGATTCGCGACGTGCACGTAGCAGCATTTACCGTTCGCAGGCCGAGCCATCGCGTTTGCCGTCCGGGCGGGTTTACAAACGACGCGGTGGGTACGTACCTTTCATGGACGACATGCTGTGCGACATATCTGCCTTTCGGTATCACCGGATACCTCCACAGGTTTTGGCAATAATGCCGGACCTGCCCGATTCTGTGGACGATCCGCGCAGGGAACGTCTTTGTGAGCATCCGCTCGTCAAACATTTCCTGGGCACCCCGTTACACGTGTTGGCACAGGGCAGCTGCGGACGTAAGGGCGATCGCATTGTCAGGCATGTTTGGAATGGGGAGAGGCCGTTTGGCTCCGTGCGGCAGACAGAGTTTGGCCTTGATGCCGCGTCCCCGCTCTTTACGCTGCTGACCTTGGCTTCCTCGGTCTCAAACGAGCGTCTGATCATGTGCATGTATGAGATGTGCGGCACCTTTGCCGTGTGCAAGATTGCACCTCAAGTAAAGTTGGCGCTTGAGCAGGCATATGGGAGCCGGTGGGGTGACGCACGGTCGGGCTGGGAAAACGTAAAGGATGCCTCGGGGAATCCAACGGACTTGTGGAAACGACCTCCCTTGATCGAGCTCTCTGACCTTACGCAGTTCGCCAATAAGATTCAGGGACTCCGCGGTGCTAAATCATTCACACGTGCCGCGAAATGCATTACGGGGGTTGTGGCATCGCCGCTTGAGGTCCAAGCTTCGATGCTGTTTGGCCTTTCGAGGCTGCGCGGCGGCGAAGGGCTGCGCCTTACCAATAATGTTGAGATTCGCATGACGCGCAGCGCCCGCCTGATTTCGGGGCTTGATAGGCGCTACGCCGATATCTTGCTGTCAAATAAGGACGGCAGCCGGGAGTGCCTGGTTGAATGTCAAGGTAAAGCCATTCACGGATCCATAGAATCCAAGATCTCGGACTCCGATCGAACGACGGCCCTTCAGACGATGGGATATCCCGTCGTTCTGATGACCTATGGTCAGCTAGTCGACTCCGATGCCTTCCGCGTGGTGATGGAACTCATCATGTCCTATCTCGATGTGCCGTTGAAAGACAAGACGTCGCGGCAGCAGGAGCTCGAACGGCGACTTCGTGAGGAGATTTTTATCGATTGGGCGGGAATGTAACCGCGCGGGTGGAAAACGGTCGCGGAAGCTAGGGTTTTAGTTGCGAATAGCCTTCAATTGCTCCTTGGAATTGGCTTGAAAAGTGCTACCTAGAGCAAGTTATTTCGGAAAATGGACAGTCAACTTTAGTTTGGCATATAGAGATCGATTTTTACCTACTAAAACCCCTGATAAAGCTGTTTGTAAAAGCAGTTGTGCTTAGCGACTAGGGCCTCACTGTCGATTATCCGAAAAAACTTATTATGGGTAGCATTTTCAAAACCAGCCGGAGCAACGAAATCGGCCCCCGTTTCGTGAAAACGGGGGCCGAATGGGCTTCATGGTCTGCCTGGCAGGCTTGGCGCCGGCGCTATTTGATCACGCGCACGCGATACATCGACGGAATTTGCTTGAGCGCCTCGATGGTGCTGCTGTCCAGGTGCTCGTCGGTGTCGAACATGGTGTAGGCGTTCTCGCCAGCGGACTCGTTGGTCATACGCTGCACGTTGGCATTGTCCTTGGCCAGGATGGCCGTGATTTGGCCGATCATGTTGGGCACGTTGGCATGCAGACAGGCGATGCGGCTTGCGGCGCGCGCCTTGCCCATGCTGCAGGCGGGGTAGTTGACGCTGTGCGCGATGTTGCCGTTCTCCAGGTAATCCTTGGGCTCGCTGATGGCCATGTCGGCGCAGTTGGCCTCGGCCTCGCCAGTGCCGGCGCCCGAGTGCGTGGTGATAAACGTGTTGGGCATCTTGACGGTCTTGGGCGTGGCAAAGTCGCAGCTAAACCAGCTCAGCTTGCCCTCACGCAGGGCAGCGTCGACGGCGTCCTCGTCAATGATGGTTTCGCGCGCGTAGTTGATGAGCACGGCGTCGGGCGCCAGCAGGTTAATCTGCTCGGTGCTGATCATGCCGATGGTGTCGGCCTTGCTGGGTACGTGCACGGTGAGGTAGTCGCAGCCGCGGCACAGATCCTCGAGCGTGCCCACGCGCTGCACCTCGCGGCTCAGCACCCATGCGTGCTCGACGGAAATGAACGGATCGTAGCCGTAGACGTCCATGCCCAGGTCGACGCAGGCGTTGGCGACCTTGGATCCCACGTTGCCCAGACCGATGACGCCGATGCGCTTGCCCTTGAGCTCGCGGCCCACAAAGGCCTTCTTGGCCTTCTCGGCGTCGACCTGAATCTCGGGATCGTCGGCGTTGTCGCGCACCCAGTTCATCGACTGCACCACGCCGCGGCTCGAGAGCACCAGCATGCCCAGGACGAGCTCCTTGACGGCGTTGCTGTTGGCGCCGGGGGAGTTAAAGACGACGACGCCCTTCTTGGCGTACTCCTCGACGGGGATGTTATTGACGCCGGCGCCGCAGCGGGCGATGGCGCGGATGCCCTCGGGCAGCTCGTAGCCGTGCAGGTCGGTCGAGCGCATTAGGATGGCGTCGGCCTCCTCGGCGGTGTCCACAAACTCGTAGCCCTCGCCAAACTCGACTTTGCCGTCTTTAGTGATGTCGTCGATGGTCTTAATCTTGCGCATGAAAAACTCCTTAGCAGGTTTGGTTTAAACAGGTGGTTTGAAGTGGCTGGTCGGCCCGCGCGTTGCGGGCTAGTTAGATCGCGGACTCAAACTATGCTGTGCTTCGAAGTCCTTCATGTACGAGGCCAGGGCCTGCACGTCTTCCATGGTTACGGCGTTGTAGACGCTGGCGCGCATGCCGCCCACCAGGCGATGGCCCCTGACGTTTTGAATCTGGTGTTCGGCCGCGCCTGCGACAAAGGCCGCATCGAGCTCGGCGTTGCCGGTGCGGAAGGTGACGTTGGCGATGGAGCGACTGTCGGCCTGCGTGGTGCTATGGAACAGTTCGCTGTGCTCGAGCAGGTCATAGAGCAGGTTGGCCTTGGCCCAGTTGCGCTCGGCCATGGCGGCGAGTCCGCCGGTCTGCTCCACCCAATGGAACACCTTGCCGCACACGTAGATGCCAAAGGTGTTGGGCGTGTTGAGCATGGAGCCCTTGGCGGCCTGGGTCTTGAGGTCCAGGTACTGCGGCGTCTGCGCAAAGGCGGGGCCTTCGGCGATGAGGTCGTCGCGCACGATGACCACGGTCACGCCCGCGGCGCCGGCGTTTTTCTGCGCGCCGGCGTAAATGAGCCCGTATCGCTCGACGTCGAGCGGCTGCGACAGAAAGCAGCTCGAGACATCGGCGACCAGCGGCACATCGCCGCAATCGGGCAGCCCGTGGTACATGGTGCCAAAGATGGTGTTGTTCTGGCAGATGTAGACGTAGTCGAGCCCATCGCCCGCGGCCTCGGCGGCAAT
>CAUDDU010000077.1 GCA_958448375.1 uncultured Collinsella sp. | reverse complement strand
GCGCCCCTGCCGCGTTTCCATAGTACTGGCGAAGCAGTTTTATAGTTCTGGCGAAGCAGTCCTTGAGATCCACCTTGCCTTATGCCAAGAACTCCTTGGTGGTCGCCACGATATTGGCGGCGTCCAGGCCGTACTTGTGCAGGAGCTCGGCGCCCGGGCCGGACTCGCCGAACGTGTCGTTGACGCCGATCTTCTTGAGCGGCGTCGGGCACTGCTCGCACAGGACGTCGGCAACGGCACTGCCCAGGCCACCGATCACGGAGTGCTCCTCGACGGTCACGACGTGGCCGGTCTTGGTAGCGCTCTTGACGACCAGATCGGCGTCGATGGGCTTGATGGTGTGCATGTTGATGACCTCGGCGTCGATGCCCTCGGCAGCGAGCTGCCCGGCGGCCTCAAGGGCCTCGCCGACCATCAGACCGCAGGCAATGATGGTAACGTCGGCGCCCTCGCGCATGACGATGCCGCGGCCCAACTCGAACTTGTAGGTCTCGGGGTCGTTGATGACCGGCGAGGCCAGACGGGCAAAGCGCATGTAGACGGGGCCGTCGCACTCGTAGGCGGCGCGCGTCACGGCGCGAGCCTCGACGTCATCGGCGGGAACGATGACGGTCATGCCGGGAATGACGCGCATAAGGGCGATATCCTCGCAGCACTGGTGCGTGGCACCGTCCTCGCCCACCGAGATACCGGCGTGCGTGGCGCCAATCTTGACGTTGAGGTGCGGATAACCGATGGAATTACGGACCTGCTCAAAAGCGCGGCCGGCGGCAAACATGGCAAAGGTGCTCGCGAAGGCAACGCGACCGGTGGTTGCGATACCGGCGGCAACACCCATCAGGTTGCTCTCGGCAATGCCCACATCGAAGAAGCGGTCGGGGCAGGCAGCCTTAAACTTGCCGGTCTGCGTGGCGGCGGCCAGGTCGGCGTCGAGGACCACAAAGTCATCGTGCTCGTTGGCGAGCTCGACGAGGGCCTCGCCGTAGCTTACGCGCGTGGCGATTTTCTTGACATCTGCCATCCTAGAGCTCCTCTCCGGCGGCCGTGAGCTCTGCCATGGCCTGCTCAAACTGTTCATCGTTGGGGGCCTTACCGTGCCAACCCACCTGGTTCTCCATAAAGGAAACGCCCTTGCCCTTTGTGGTCTCGGCGATAATGGCGGTAGGCTGACCCTTGGTGGCGCGGGCCTCGGCAAAGGCGGCGCGGATCTGGTCAAAGTCGTTGCCGTCGGCGAGCTCCACCACATGGAACTTGAAGGCGCGGAACTTGTCTGCCAGCGGCATGGGGTCGTTGACCTCCTCGACGGGGCCGTCGATCTGCAGGCCGTTGTGGTCGACGATCACGCAGAGGTTGTCGAGCTGCTGGTTGCCGGCAAACATGGCGGCCTCCCAGACCTGGCCCTCCTCGCTCTCGCCATCGCCCAGCAGGGCGTACGTGCGGTAAGTATCGCCCCAGTGCTTGGCGGCAACGGCCATGCCCACAGCGGTGGAGATGCCCTGGCCGAGCGAGCCGGTGGACATGTCGACGCCCGGGGTGTCGTTCATGTTGGGGTGACCCTGCAGGTGGCTGCCGATATGGCGCAGCGTCTCGAGGTCCTCCTTGGGGAAGAACCCACGCTCGGCGAGCACGGCGTACAGGCCCGGAGCGCAATGGCCCTTGGAGAGCACAAAGCGGTCGCGATCGGCCTTGCGGGGATTAGCTGGGTCGACGTTCATTTCCTCAAAGTACAGATAGGTCATGATGTCGGCGGCGCCGAGCGAACCGCCCGGATGGCCGGACTTGGCAGCGTGCACGCCGGTGACGATGCCCTTCCTTACCTCGTTGGCAACCTTTTTGAGCTCTTCGTCGCTCATTGTGCCTTCCTTTCATCCTCTTAAGACAAGATGCGCACGGCACCGAAGGTAATCCCAACACAGCCGCAATGCACGTACGTCATTCATTATGCTGGAAACTGGAAGCTTTACCAGAGTATTTATCATTATTTGAACAATTGAGCAGGCAGAACCGCTGATGAAACGGTTTATCAATGTGAACGTCTTTTGGATGGAACGCAGTCGACCCTACGCGCTAATGTCCTTGAATCCCTCGCCGAAGGCTTCCGTAACGTCAGCGACCGTCACAATGGCGTGAGGATCGCGCTCGCGCACGATCGTCTTGAGGGTATTGAGCTCTCGACGGCTCACGATGACCATAATCACCGGCTTCTCGGCACCCGAATACATGCCAGTCGCCTTAAACTTGGTACAACCACGACCCAGGCCATACATGATATCGGCAGCGATATCAGGGAACTTGTCCGAGATGATGAGTACCATACGGCGTTTGTTGCCACCATCGACCACGGCATCGATCACGTAGCCGCTAATGACCATCGAAAGGCCTGCATATAGTGCGTTTTCGATTGAAAAGACCGGAGCCGACAGCGCGCATACGGCAACATCGATCGCCATGACGGTCGAGCCCACCGGCAGCGAGGTGTTACGCGAGATGATTTGGCCAATCGTGTCCGAGCCGCCGGTGTTGGCGCCGGCGCGCAACACCATGCCGTAACCGATGCCCGTAATAATGCCGCCCCACATGGCAGGGAGCATCAGGTCCGCATCCGCCAGAGGTGCTACAAACGGGGCGAACAGATCGGTAAAGAAGCCCAGCAGCACAAAGCCCGTCGCGGTCTGCACCACGTAGAACATGCCACCCTCGCGCATAACGACCAACAACAGCAAGGCGTTCATCACGATGGTCTGGATACCGACGGGAAGCGACACGCCTCGCGCCGCGCCGACAGCCTGGATAATAGTCGCAAGGCCCGTAACGCCACCGGCGGCAAGACCGTTGGGAATCAAAAACAAGTCGGTCGCGATGGCGGCCAAGGCACACCCCAACATGATCTGGGGCAGGTCGTGAAAGAAGTTCATCGAAAGAATGCGCTTGATGTCCAGACGATATGCCATGCTGCCTCCCTCAAAAAAGCGCACCCAAACGGATGCGCTTTGAACTTCTTGCTGTATTCGATTCTACCGATTCGCCGAACAAAAACCACCCCTGCGCAGGGTTTGTTCTGGATACAAACCCGTCCAACCGTTAGGCTTGGCATCGGCTTGAAGCCGCCCGATGTTTTAGACCTCCGAGCCTTCTGCATCAGCGTTGCCGGTAGCCCAACGGTGATAGCCAATCACAAACGGATCCAGATCGCCGTCGTCAAGAACGGCCTCGACGTTGCTGGTCTCCACGCCCGTGCGCAGGTCCTTAACCATCTGGTACGGGTAGAGCACATAGCTGCGGATCTGGTTGCCAAAGCCGATAGTGGTCTTGGGCCCGCGAATCTCATCCAGGGCCTCAGCGCGCTTTTCGAGCTCAATCTCGTACAGACGAGCCTTGAGGATCTGCATGCAAGCGGCCTTGTTTTGAATCTGGCTGCGCTCGTTTTGACACGTGACCACGATACCGCTGGGGAAATGCGTCACGCGCACGGCGGAGTCGGTGGTGTTGACGCCCTGACCGCCCGGGCCGCTTGCATGGTACACGTCGACGCGAATGTCATCGGGACTAATCTCGATATCGATATCGTCGGGGAGTACCGGAATGACCTCGACGCCGGCAAACGTAGTCTGGCGGCGCTTCTTGTCGTCGGTGGGGCTAATGCGCACCAGGCGGTGAACACCGGCCTCGGCACGAAGCATGCCAAAGGCATCCTTGCCTTCGACGGTAAAGGTCGCACGATCGATGCCGATGACCTCGGCCGCGGGGCAATCGTTGATGGTGACCTTCCAACCGCGGCGCTGGCAGTACTTCATGTACATCTTAAAGAGCATGAAGGTCCAGTCCTGGGCCTCCAAGCCACCCTGTCCGGGTTTGATGGTCACAATCGCGTCGCCATGGTCGAACTCCCCGGTAAACCAGCTCGCAAGCTCAAGCTCGTCGATAGCGCGGGATAGGCGCTCCGCCGTAGCGGCAGCCTCCTCACGCAGCGCAGCGGCATCGGGGTCATCGCCCATTTCCTCGGCAAGCTCCAACGCGGCGCGAGCATCGGAGAGCTCGCCACGCGCGGTATCCACGGCGGCGATGTCCTCCTTGGCGCGCGCAATCTCCTCCATCGTGGCGCGAGCGGCATCGGCATCGTCCCAAAAGCCCGGGGCGACGCTTTTGGCCTCGAGCTCCGTTACGCGGGTGCGCTTCTCGTCCAAATGGAGGTACGACTCGACCTCGCCGAGTCGGTCCGCAAATGCGTCCAACTCGGCAGGCGTTACCTCTAGAGTCTCGGCCATTAACGATTCCTGCCGTGGCAGTACTTGAACTTCTTACCGCTACCGCAAGGGCACAGGTCGTTGCGGCCCACGTTGACATAAGGGTCATCGCTCTCGGACTTGCGGTAGGTCGTCACCTTGCCACCGTTGTTAACGGCAGCCGGACCACCCTGGACGGCGGTGCGGGCCTGCACCTGAGCCTGCTTGCGCAGTACCGAATCGCTGTTGTCGCCATCGACCTCGGCGGGACCAGAGAAGTGCGCACCCTTAAGGGCGGGGTCCTCCTTGTGCTCCACAGCCTGCGGGGCAGCTTTGAGCTCAATGCGCAGAACAGTGCGCAGGTAATCCTCGTACATGGTATCGACGAGCATCTGGAACGCGCCGTAGGCCTCGGTCTTATACTCAACCAGCGGGTCGCGCTGGCCAAAGCCGCGCAGGCCGATACCGGTCTTGAGGTAGTCCATTTCCTGCAGGTAGTTCATCCAACGCGTATCGATGACGCGCAGCATAACCTGGGTATTGAGCTCGCGCATCAGGTCCTCGCCCAGGCGCTCGGCCTTCATGTTGTAGCACTTCTCAACATAGGCCAGGACATCGGCGGCCAGGGCCTCAAAGTCCTCGTCGGGGAACTGAGGGGTATCGATATGCCCGGTCAGCTCGACGACCCACTTACGCAGGCCCTCAAGATCGCGCTCGCCCTCGTGGCTGTCCTTGGTGCAGAACTCCTGAACACAGCGGTACACAGTGTCGTGCATGACCTCGGTGATGTGGTCGGTCAGGTCCTTGCCGTCCAGAATCTTGTTGCGCTCGGCGTAAATGACCTGGCGCTGCTTGTTCATGACGTCGTCGTACTCAAGGACGCTCTTACGCATGGAGAAGTTGATGCTCTCGACCTTGTGCTGGGCGCTCTCGACGGCCTTGGAGATGATCTTGTGCTGGATGGGCATGTCGTCGCCCATATCGGCCGTGACCATCATCTTGGAGACACGGTCCATCTTGTCGCCGCCAAACAGGCGCATCAGATCGTCCTCGAGCGACAGGTAGAACTGGGTCTCGCCCGGATCGCCCTGACGGCCGGAACGGCCACGCAACTGGTTGTCGATACGACGGGACTCATGGCGCTCGGTGCCGATAACGGTCAAGCCGCCGGCGGCAAGCACGCGCTCGCGCTCGGCCTTGCAGGTCTCCTTGGCCTCGGCGTTAAACTGCTCGAGCTGCTCGGGCGTCACGTCCTCCATGGTCAGGCCCTCGTACTCCAG
>CAUDDU010000076.1 GCA_958448375.1 uncultured Collinsella sp. | reverse complement strand
CACGACGAGGTCTTTAACGTCAACAAGGCACACCGCGCCGCCGCCGATGCAGGCGACGCCGAGGAGCGCCGCCGCGCGCGTCACAATGGCGCGGCCGACCGACAGCTCATCTCGGTCACCGATGACAGCAAGGGTGCTGGCAAGCACGCTAAGAAATAGTAAGAAGAGGTAACTATGGCAGAAAACAAGGAAGAACAGCTCACCGATGAGGAGCTGGCACAGCTTCAGCTGGCAGAGGAGAACGAGAACGCCGTCGACCGTCTGGTCAAGGAGCTCGGCTGCCCCACGCGCCGCATCCGCCAGTTTGCCGCCCGCGTGCTGCACCTGCTTGCCGAGCGCGATCCGCAGCGCGTCGTGCCCTGCGTACCCGCGCTGATCGAGGCACTTGACCGCCCCGAGGCTCAGACCCGCTGGGAGGCCCTCGATGCCCTTGCGGCGCTCGCCACCACCTGCCCCGAGCAGCTGGGCGATGCCTTTGAGGGCGCCGAGACCGCGCTGTTCGACGAGATTTCCTCCACGCTGCGCTATGCCGCCTTCCGCCTGCTGTGCGTGTGGGGTGCCACGAGCGTCGAGCGTTCGCGCGAGGCTTGGCCCATCCTGGACGAGGCCATCCAGTGCTACCACGGCGACCTCGAGTATCGCGACATGCTCGGTTGCCTGTACGAGTTTGGCCAGGGCGAGATTGACGCCGAGGTCGCCGAGAAGCTCGCGCTGCGCCTTAAGTTCGATGCCGAGAACGGTAAGGGCAGCTATCTCAAGGCCCGTTCGAGCGAGATTTGCGAAATGCTTGTTAAACGTTTTGGCCTGGATCTCTCCAAAAAGAAGAAGCGTGCTAGCGTTAAAAAATCTGACGACGCCGAAGACGAGGAGTAACAGATTATGGCGCACGATGTAGTCCTGATTCCCGGTGACGGTATCGGTCCCGAGATTACGCAGGCCATGCGCCGCGTGGTCGAGGCCACCGGTGTCCAGATCAATTGGAACGTCCAAGAGGCCGGTGCCGGCGTCATGGACGAGTTTGGCACGCCACTGCCTCAGCACGTGCTCGACGCGGTCGCCGAGACCAAGGTTGCTATCAAAGGCCCCATCACCACGCCGGTCGGCACGGGTTTCCGCAGCGTTAACGTGGCCCTGCGCAAGCACTTCGATCTGTACGCCTGCGTTCGCCCCTGCCTGTCGCAGCCGGGCAACGGCTCGCGCTTCCGCGACGTCGACCTGGTCATCGTGCGCGAGAACACCGAGGACCTCTACGCCGGCATCGAGTTCGATGAGGGCGCTGCCGAGGTCGAGGAGCTCTCGCAGCTCGTCGAGCGCTCGGGCCAGAAGACCTTCGCCGCGGATTCCGCCATCTCAATTAAGCCGATTTCCATCGCCAAGAGCCGCCGTATTGTGGAGTACGCCTTTGAGTACGCCCGCCGCTGCGGCCGCAAAAAGGTGACGGCCGTGCATAAGGCCAACATCATGAAGGCGACCGATGGTCTGTTCCTGCGCGTTGCGCGCGAGGTGGCCGCCAACTATCCCGATATCGAGTTCAACGACAAGATCGTCGACGCCACCTGCATGGGCCTGGTCCAGAACCCCAACGACTTCGATGTCCTGGTGCTGCCCAACCTGTACGGCGACATCGTCAGCGACCTGTGCGCCGGCCTCGTGGGCGGTTTAGGGATGGCCCCCGGCTCCAACATCGGTGCCGACTGCGCCATTTTCGAGGCTACGCACGGCTCCGCGCCCGATATCGCCGGCCAGGATATCGCCAACCCCACGGCCGAGATCCTCTCTGCTGCGATGATGCTCGATCACCTGGGCGAGAACGATGCTGCCAATCGCATTCGCGCCGCCGTATCCGCCACGCTCGACGAAGGCGAGCAGGTTACCGGCGACGTGCGTCGTGCCCAGACCGGCTCCGTTGAGGGCGCTGTGGGCACGCAGGCCTTTGCCGATGCCGTTATCGCGCACCTGGCCTAAGGCATGCAGACTGCAAACGCCTAAATAGTACTTAAGTGTTTGCGTATAACCTGAGAATCAATACGCCCGGCGCTCTGTCGGGCGTATTCTATTGCGGACTATGTTTCCTAACAAGGAGTAACTGATATGGGTCTGATTCAAAAGAAGGACGAGAAGGACGAGATCGACGGCATCCAGATCATCGAGCGCGGCGAAGGCCCCGACGGTGACGAGGATGAGAAGATCGACCTGGTCGCCGGTACGTCTGCCGAGCACATTGCTGCCGGCACGACCGCCGAGGAGGAGGACGCCCGCCTGGAGGCTCAGATTGCCGCGGATGCCGCTGACGAGAACCTCATGCCCGAGGAGCAGGACGAGGACGACTCCGACGTGGACGACCATGCATCCAAGCACAAGAAGACGATGATTGCCGCCTTCGTGGTCGCTATCGTGATCGCTGCCGTGATTGGCTTCTTTATCGGCAACGGTGGTTTTGGCGGCAAGGGCGTCGGCTCGGCGACCCTCACCGAGGACCAGCTCGATTCGACCGTGGCAAGCTACAGCTACAACGGCAAAAAGAGCGACATCACCGCGCGCGAGGCCATCGAGAGCCAGTACAGCCTCGACACCGTCAAGGATGGCGATGGCAACTACACCGCTCCCTCTGCCGATGTCATTCTGTCCTACGTGCGCAACAAGATTCTGCTCGATGCTGCCGAGGACGAGGGCGTCACCGTCTCTTCTAAGGAGATGAAGAAGTACGCCGAGGATTCCATCGGCACCTCCGACTACAAGACCATGGCTACGCAGTATGGTGTGTCCAAGGATCAGGCCAAGCAGATCGTCCGTCAGTCCGCGACGCTGCAGAAGCTCTACAAGAAGAAGGTCGGCGACAGCTCCGCAAGCATGCCGACCGCCCCGACCGAGCCTGCTGACGGCAACGAGGAGACCGCGAGCAAGGACTACGCCGATTACATCATCAAACTTGCAGGCGACGAGTGGGATAGCGAAAAGGGCACCTGGAAGGACGCCGATAGCACCTACGCTAAGGCCTTCGCTGACGATGCCTTTACGGCCGATAGCGCTACCTATAAGCAGGCCATGACCGCCTATTACACCGCCTATCAGCAGTATTCCTCGCAGGCTTCGAGCGCCAGCTCCAAGTGGACCGAGTACGCCAACGGCCTCTACGCCAAGGCCAATATCAGCATCTACGGCCTGTTTGCGTAAAGAGTTGCACGGCTCATCGAGCATCTAGCCGATAGACAGCAAATAGCCCGCCAGTTCGGAAGTCGTTCTGGCGGGCTATTTGCGTTGAGGGCGTGATCGGCAGTTTAATTATGGCTATTCATCTTTAAGCCCAAAAAGGCTATCGGCTTCATCGTCGGATATATATTCCAGTACATCGCCTGGTTGGCAGTCGAGTGCCCGGCATATCGCGTCAAGAGTTGAAAAGCGGATGGCAGAAACCTTGCCCGTCTTAATGCGTGACATATTGACCTGGGAGATGCCCACACGTTCCGCAAGCTCTTTGGATGAGATCTTGCGTTCGGCGAGCATGCGGTCGAGCCGCAGAATAATCATGGATTCCCCCTAGAGCAACTCGTCATCTTGTTTTTGCAGGATATACCCGTAGCGGAAGATGCTGGCAATCAGGCAAATAATCAGGCCTGCAAAGAGCATGGAGGGCTCGAATAACTGGCCGGCGAACGCATCTGTAAAGCTGCCGCCAAATCCTGAGAGTATCATTCCCGTGATTACGGCACCAAGAAGCCTCACGGCAACGCCGCCGATAAGGAATAAATGTCCTACTCGACGAAGTGTCTGGTTGCATTCAAGGTCAAAGGGCCTGCCTTCCTTTTCAATGTTGAAGAAAAGCCTGCGCACGCTTAGCGCGATGGTAAGCGCGAGACATGTCATCAAGAGGCTCCCTATGGCAGTGTGACCATCGTGTGCGACGAGCATAAGTGGGGCCTGCGCATCGGTACCGACGATAGCCAGGCACGGCCCTTCGCCGGCTTGAAGTTCTACGGATTGGAGACACGACCCTTGGGAGAGGCCAGGCAATATGAGTAGAAGGTCAATCGCAATGACTGCGAGGAGTCCCAGGGCGAGCGCGGTGGTAATGCAGATCGTGGCCCATTTGCAGATGCGAGCGAGCTTCCTCAGTTTGGCTATCGTCTGTTCGCGGCTGATGGTTTCATTCGATATGGATGTGTTTCGATGGACCATAACCCCTCCAATCGGCGTTTTGTATGATGCTTGTATCATATCATAGTTAATGATAAACGATAAATAATTACGAATACAGAGTAAGTAATGATTGAAAACGATTAGCGTGAACTAATAGCTCATTTTGGGTGCCCGAGCTTGGCGCGTGGGGGATGAGGACAAATGTCAAAACTTCCCGTGATCGCGCAAGCGCTTCATCGGGTTCCCCTAATTCATCTGGGAAAACAACTGCAAACGATTGCAAGTAACCGGTGAACGGTCGAAAACTACCGTTCACCGATAATCTCAAAACTGGTTCTAACTGGTATTAAGTCAAAAAGACCAATTCACATATCTTCACAATGACCTGCAATTTTTCAACACGCTATTTTTAGCCGCCCTGCGTTGTTTAGACACAAAAAAAGTTCCGATCTTTTGCCAAAGCATTTCGAAACGGTTTCAAACCTGCAGGTAGAAGTATTAACGAGCGGTAAACGGTCGATTTATCACCGTGAACGGTGCAAAAACGTTTTACCGTATGAATCAACGGAAGCGGCCTCTTCTGGGGTGATATAGTGACAACAACACGTCACGTGGTTACTACCAGTTTAGAAACCACTGGTCTTCAAAGAACGCTTTCTAAGAAGCTTTAAGGGCGAGTGCCCGCTGGCTTCCGAAAATCATCGGACTCAGATCGTACACACCTTCGGAAGGGAAATTTGAATGGTTGGCTTTATTCTTACCGGTCATGGACAGTTCGCACCCGGCCTTGCAAGCGCTATCGCTATGGTTGCCGGCGACCAGCCCGCTTTTACCGTCGTTCCTTTTGAGGGCGACCAGGCTGCTTCCTACGGTGAGGATCTCCGCGCCGCTATTACCGCCATGCGCGAGGAGTGCGATGGCGTGCTCGTCTTTACCGACCTGCTTGGCGGCACCCCGTTCAACCAGTCGATGATGATTGCCCAGGATGTCGACAATGTCGAGGTTCTGACCGGCACTAACCTTCCCATGGTTATTGAGCTTCTGTTCCTCCGCGGCAACGCCACGCTCGCCGAGCTTGGCGAGCAGGCCGTGACCGTTGGCCAGACGGGCATCACCGCCCAGACGGTCGCATCCGTTGCCGGCTCCGACGAAGAGGATATCTTCGGCGACGAGGACGGCATCTAATGGCCGATTTCGGAGCCAGCGTCTTGAGCTCCTCGGTCGCCCTTTTAGGCCTGCTTGTCATCATGGGCTTGATTTACACCATCTGGTCGCAAATCAACATGAAGAAGAAGCAGAAGTACTTCAAGGAGCTGCACACCGAGCTCAAGCCGGGTCAGGAGGTTCTTTTCGCCGGCGGTATCTACGGAACCGTAAAAGGCATCGAAGGCGAAAAGGTCCAGATCAAAGTCCGATCCGGAGCCGTCGTAGACGTTTCGCGTTACGCGATTCAGGAGATCAAGTAACTGTCGTCAGCAAATAACGAAA
>CAUDDU010000075.1 GCA_958448375.1 uncultured Collinsella sp. | reverse complement strand
CTCCGGCAAGGATTTTGGCGCACTGCTCACCTGTGAGCTGCAGCGTCAGGACATCGGGCGCATTCGCTCATGGAACCCCGCAAGCGGCAGCGGCGAGGCTACCGTTGAGTACTACGACCAGACGCTTTCGGTCGGCATCGATGCCGCCATCGGCCTGGGCACCACCGAGCTGCGCAAAAAGACGGGTCTCACCGGCGCGCCGCTCTACACTCTTTCGGGACTAGAGCAGTTTGGCCTACGCTATCGCAACTACCCCATGACAGTCAGCTTTGACGGGGCGCCCGCCGAGCGCGTGAGGGCAATCATCATGGCGATTCAGCTGGGTCCTTCCTATGGCTCGGGCTATCGTATCTGTCCCGAAGCCGACCCCTGTGACGGCATACTCGACGTCTGCTACGCCTGCGGCCCCGTCCCTCGCGCGGTAGCCCTGCCTTTGTTCCTTTCGGCCAAGGACGGCCACCATACCAAGTTGCCGCCGGTTCGCATGCGCCGCTGTCGCCATGTCGAGCTTACCTTTGAGGAGCCCGACTACCCCATCCAGGCCGACGGCGAGCCCATCGTCGCCTCGCGCATCGAGGTGGACATCCTCGCCGGCGCCCTCCACGTCTGGCGCCCCACCCGCTAACCCCACCTAAGTTGCGGTGAAATAGGGACTGTTTATGCAGCTAAAGCCGCAAAACAGTCCCTATTTCACCGCAACTTACAAGGAGGCTATTCGTCGCTGCCCGGTTTGCGTCGGTTGGCCTTTTTAATGGCGTTGAAGCGTTTGTCGTTGAGCCTGCGCTGGCGAGAGCGTTGAGGCACCTTGGTCTTTACGCGTCGACGCGGTGGACGCCCGCGACGCTCAAGCTCTGCCCTCAGCTTACGCAAACAGCTCGCACGATTCTGGAACTGACTGCGGCTCTCGCGCGCCGTCACGGTAATCCCCGAAGGGATATGCTTCATGCGCACCGCCGAGTCCGTCGTGTTCACGCCCTGTCCGCCAGGACCCGTCGCGCGAAACACCTGCACCTCGCAATCGCGCGCCAACTCCTCGACCGACATCTCGGCATAGCGCGCATACTCGCGCCATTCCATCTTGTTCTCATCCATATCAGCACCTCCCCTCATACAAAAAATGTGACAAAGGGACAGTCCCTTTGTCACATCGCATACCAATCGCTTGTGTTGCGCGCTTAGGCGAAGGTGATCTCGCCGTTCTCGCAGTCCATATCGGCGATACGGGCCAAGCTCTCAACGCGGAAGCCGCGCTTACGGAGCTTATCGCCGCCGCCCTGGAAGCCCTTCTCAACGGCGATGCCAATGCCGGCAACTTCGGCGCCCGCAGCCTCGCAGATCTTAATAAGGCCCTCAAGCGCGCAGCCGTTGGCCAGGAAGTCGTCGATAATCAGGACCTTATCGCCCTCGGACAGAAAGCGCTTGCCGACAATGACCGGGTACTCCTTCTGCTTGGTAAAGGAATAGATGGTCGTGGCATACTGCTCGCCGTCAAGGTTGATGGACTGCGCCTTCTTGGCAAAGACCACCGGCACGCCGCCAAAATGCTGAGCCGCGATGCAAGCCATGCCAATGCCCGAAGCCTCAATCGTCAGGATCTTGTTGATCTCGACACCCTCGAACAGACGGGCCCACTCGGCGCCCATGTGGTCGAACAGCTCAACGTCGCATTGGTGGTTGAGGAAGGCATCAACCTTAAGGACGTTACCGGCCTTTACGATGCCGTCATGGCGAATACGATCCTCAAGCTCCTGCATGGCGCAACCCCTTCTCGCGGCAACGATACCGCGCGATTAATAAACGTTGTTCGATAGTCTACCACGGACCGACCCCCGCCCGTCCCACAAGCCGCATCGCACCACAAACCAGTCTTTTTGGGACGGCGCGAATCGTGGCAGACAGCCTCCCAACACGCTAATGGCGGGCGCGCATCTTCACCAAACGCACCATGGCAAGCGCAAAGCCCACAGCGGCCACAGCCATCAACACATAGAACACCGAACGGAAACCAAACAGGAACACATCCGGACGTCCTGCAACAAAACTGGTCACGGCCTCGCCCATCGCCACGCTCATCTGTCCATACAGGATATTCGACGCCACCGTAATGCCGAGTGCCATACCCGCATAACGCGCCAGGCTACCCAGACTACCCGCAAAGCCGAGTGCTTCGCGCGGAGCCGAGCCCATGTACAACGAGTTGTTAGGACTCTGGAAAACCGACGTACCGCACGACATAAACGCGACACAGCACACGATCACAGGGATAGAAGAGCGCTCGTCGAGCGTGCTTACCGCAAAGAGACCGCACACATACACGCCCAGGCCGACCGCCGTAGGGCCCTCGCAGCCAACACGGTCCGAAACCGTACCCGAAAGCGGCCCGATAAAGGCATTCACCATCGGCAGCGCCAAAAAGAGCAATCCGGAAATGTCGGAACCAAAGCCGTGGGCGTCCTGAAAATAGAACGGCAGAATAAACTCGGATGCGCCAATGCCAACGAACACGATGAGCATGCAGGCAAGGTTGATGGTGAAGGCCGAATTTGCAAAGCAGCGACGAGCGGCCTCGATCAGGGACATGGGGCGCTCGCCGGCCTCCGGCTTAACATGCGGCAGCGTGTAGAGCCCCACGATAAACGAGATCACGCCAATAGGCAGGTTGATGAGGAAGATACTCTCCCAGGGAAAGCTTGCCACCAGCATGCCGCCAAGCACGGGGCCACACATCATGCCGAGGGCCACAAAGGTCGCGAGAATACCCATGGCACGGCCACGTTCGCGCGCCGGAAACGACTCGGTGATGATACCCATGTTGTTAGCCATGGCCGCCGCGCAACCGACGCCCTGAACAATGCGTGCCAGGATAAGAACCTCGAGCGAACCCGAAAGGCCGCAAAGCAGCGAACCGGCCGTAAAAACGATTACGCCCAGCTGGAATACGCCCACCTTGCCGCGCACGTCGCCCAAGCGGCCAAACGGCAGCATAGCCACGCATGTCGCAAGCAGGTACACCGAGCTCACCAGCTGGATGCGGTCGAGGCCCACGCCCAGCTCCTTTTGCATCACGGGCAACGCCACGGTCACGACGGTCGAATCCAGACACGACATAAACGTCATGATGAGCACGGTAAACAGAATCGCCCATTTGTTCTTGCCATGGGTGTCGCCCTCTAGAGCAATGTGCTCGCGGCGCAACTGCTCTGCAGTTTTCTCCATATCCATCCTTTCGAGTGGCCTAACGCAAAAAACGGGGCCCCGATCGCCTGCAAACAGCCGCGATTGGGGTCCCGCCTACGGAATCGGAACGAAAGGTCACCGAAGCTTTCTGCCAGCATCGGCACCTTGTACGGAGCTAGCCTAGCACTGCTCGAGTGCCTGCTCAAGGTCGGCAATCAGATCGGCCGTGTCCTCGAGGCCGCACGACAGGCGCACCATGTCGGCGGAGATGCCACAGGCGATGAGCTCCTCATCGTTCATCTGGCGATGCGTGGCATTAGCGGGATGCAGGCAGCAAGTGCGGGCATCGGCCACGTGCGTGGCGATCTGGGCGAGCTTGAGGCTCTTCATAAAGGTCTCGGCCGCCGCGCGACCACCGTTAAAGCCAAAGCTCACAACGCCGCAGGTACCGTTGGGCATGTACTTCTGAGCCAGGTCATAGTACTTATCGCCCTCCAGGCCCGGATAGCTCACGAAGCGCACCTTGGAATGGCTCTGCAGGAACTTGGCAACGGCCAGGCCGTTCTCACAATGACGCGGCATGCGTACATGCAGGCTCTCGAGCGAGCTGTTCAGGAAGAAGGCCGCCTGCGGGTTCTGCATGGGGCCGAGGTCGCGCATGAGCTGCGCGGTGGCCTTGGTAATGAAGGCGCCCTCGCGACCGAACTTCTCGGCATAGGTCACGCCGTGATAGCTCTCGTCAGGCGTGGTGAGACCCGGGAACTTATCAGCATGGGCCATCCAGTCAAACTGGCCGTGATCGACGATCACGCCGCCCAGGTAGGCCGCATGGCCATCCATGTACTTAGTGGTGGAGTGCGTGACGATGACGGCGCCCCACTCAAAGGGACGGCACATCACGGGCGTCGGGAAGGTGTTGTCGACCATCAGCGGCACGCCGTGGTCGTGCGCGGCCTTGGCAAAGCGCTCAATATCGAGCACGGCAAGGGCGGGGTTTGCGATCGTCTCGCCAAAGACGAGCTTTGTGTTGGGCTGGAAGGCTGCCTCGAGCTCCTCATCGGTGCAGTCGGGGGCGACGAACGTGCAGGTCACGCCCATGCGGCCCATGGTGTGGGCGAGCAGGTTATACGTACCGCCGTAAATGGCAGAGCTTGCGACCACGTGATCGCCGGCACCGGCAACGTTAAAGATCGCGAGGAAGTTCGCAGCCATGCCCGAACTCGTGAGCATCGCTGCGGTGCCGCCCTCCATCTCGCAGATCTTGGCGGCAACCAAATCGCACGTGGGGTTCTGCAGACGGCTGTAGAAGTAGCCAGACTCCTCCAGGTCAAACAGCTTGCCCATGTGCTCCGACGTGTCGTACTTCCACGTGGTGGACTGGTAGATGGGCACCTGGCGCGGCTCCGCATCTCCCGGGTGATAGCCGCCCTGAACACATGTAGTACCGATAGTCTGCTCGCTCATATCTAGCTCCCTTGCCTGGGTTTTAGTTTTATTCGGTTCACGATACCGCTACCCTGCACCCCTCTCAACCCATCCCCAAGGTAGGTTATGGGACAAATTGATTAGGGGTATTTATCTCAAGCCTTGGGCATTTGCTCGATAGATAAAAATGAGGCATACATGAAGCTCTCGATGATTACATGCCCCGTCACGGGTACCATAGGCGGGTACACCGTGACCAAGGAGACAACGATGAAGCAGATCGATACCACCCAGCTCGACACCGCCGCCTGCCAGGCTCAGGCTGCCGAATACCACGCCCGCGGCTTTAACTGCGCACAGGCCGTTGCCTGCACGCTCGCACCTGCCGTCGGGCTCGACCCCCAGACCGCCTTTACCCTCACCGAGGGCTTTGGCGCCGGCATGGGTGGCATGACCGAGACCTGCGGCGCCATCTCGGGCGCTGTTGCCATCATGGGCTTTGTAATGAGCAACGGCATGGAGAACCCCAAGACCAAAGGCCAGACCTACAAGCTGTCGCGCGAGATTGCCAAGCGATTTGGCGAGAAGAACACGACGACCGTCTGCGGCACGCTCAAGGGCATCGGATCGGATAAAGGTCCGCTCCGCAGCTGCCCCGGCTGCATCGACGATGCCGTCGAGATCGCCTGCGATGTGCTAAAGCAGCTCGCCGAGTAAACGGCAGCAACATAAAACGACGGCCGGCGCGTTTGGGATCCATCCAAAAGAACGCCGGCCGTCGTCGTTAGAACTCGGCAAACTCGGGAGCGCCGACCTCGATCTCCTCGCGCCCCGCCATAAGCTCGCGCATCTTAACGCAAAACGACTCCTGCTCCCCTGCCTTAAACACAAAATGAAGTGTCACGGCATCCGCGAAATCGGTATCCGAAACCTTGGCACCCGAATCCTGCGCCAAACGAAGCACCTGCTCATACTGCGGATAGGCCACATGCACGTCAACCGGCACGACGCTTGTCATCTCAACGATCT
>CAUDDU010000074.1 GCA_958448375.1 uncultured Collinsella sp. | reverse complement strand
CCGGTTGCCATGAACACCGTGACCGCATAAAGCGCGATGAGTAACGGGTTCTTGAGCAGCTCGGGCAGCTGTTTGAGCGTAAAGCGCTCGCCCGCCGGCATGGCCGGGAACACGGTCGCCTGGTAGACGACCGCGATGGCCGAGAGGACCCCGACCACGGCAAACGTCATGCGCCAGCCCACGGCCAAGCCAATAGCGCGACCGAGGGGCAGACCAAAGATCTGCGCGATGGACGAGCCCGTAGCGATCATGCTGATGGCGAGCGCCCCGTGGCGAGTGTCGACCAGGCGCGAGGCCATGATCGAGGCGACCGACCAGAACACAGCATGTGCGCAAGCGACCACCAGGCGCGCGCAGACCAGGATGGGATAAGTCGGCGCCACGGCCGACAGAAACTGGCCCAGCGAAAACACGGCCAGCACGCCCAGCAACATCCGCTTGAACTCAAAGCGCGAAGCGAACACCATGAGCGGCAGCGACAGCAGCATGACGCCCCAGGCATAGACCGAGATCATGATGCCGGCTTGGGACTCGGTGAGCGAGAACGACGCGGCGATGTCAGTCAGAAGGCCGATGGGCATGAACTCCGACGTGTTGAACACAAACGCGCAGCAGGTGAGCCCGATAAGCGGGAGCCACTGCTTGAGCGTGATGCCGTCTTGCCTTACCTGACTCATATATAACGTCTCCAATCATTTTGAGCGGAGGCGATTATATAGCAACGGCCCCGCATCCGTCAGCAACAGATACAGGGCCGAAAACAATTCGATACACAGAGGCTGCGCCGTCAATAAATAACTAAGCCAACCCCAGCAATATGCCCGCCGAATGCACGACAAACGCCACGACCCAGGCGACCGTCACCTGAAACGCGAATACGGCCACGGCATAGCGCGCGCCCAACTCGCTCTTGACGGCGCCGATGGACGCCACGCAAGGCGGGTACAGCAGCGTAAAGACCAGGAACACGTAGGCGGTAAACGGCGAAAACATGGCTGACAGTGCCGCGGGAGAGGTTGCGCCCAGAAGCACCGTGAGCGTCGAGATGACGCTCTCCTTGGCGATAAGTCCGGTGACGAGCGCCGTGGATGCGCGCCAGTCGCCAAAACCGAGCGGGGCCAACACCGGCGCGATGATGCTACCCAGACCGGCAAGCAGGCTTTGCGACTGGTCAGCGACCACGTTAAAGCGGATATCGAACGTCTGCAGGAACCAGATGACCACCGTAGCGGCAAAGATAATGGTAAAGGCCTTGGTAATAAAGTCTTTGGCCTTATCCCATGCCAGCATCACCGTCGTCTTGACACTCGGCAGGCGGTAATTGGGCAACTCCATGATAAACGGCACCGGGTCGCCCTTAAATGCCGTGCGGTTGAGCACCAAAGCCGCGATGCAACCGACCGCAATGCCAATCAGATAGAGCGAGACCATGGCGGGAACTGTCGCCTGCGGGAAAAACGCCCCGCACAGCAAACCGTAGACCGGCAACTTGGCCGAACAGCTCATGAACGGCGTGAGCATGACCGTCATCTTGCGGTCGTGCTCGGATGGGAGCGTACGGGTCGACATGATAGCCGGCACGGTGCAGCCAAAACCGACGAGCATGGGCACGAAGCTGCGGCCCGACAGGCCAAAGCGACGCAACACCTTATCCATGACAAAGGCCACGCGTGCCATGTATCCGGAGTCTTCCAGAATGGAGAGGAACAAGAAGAGCACGACGATAATCGGAAGGAAGGTCAGCACGCTGCCCACGCCCGTAAGCACGCCGTCGACAGCCAGCGAGCGCACCACGTCGTTGGTTCCGAACGCCTTGAGGCCCGCATCGGCCGAGGCGATGATGACAGCGATGCCGTCCTCCATGAGCCCCTGCAACGCCGCGCCGATCACGCCAAACGTCAGCCAAAAGACGAGGCCCATGATCACCAGGAACGCCGGAATGGCCGTGTAGCGGCCCGTCAGGATGCGGTCGATCTTGACGGAGCGCACGTGCTCGCGGCTCTCGTGCGGTTTGACGACGCAGCGCCCACACACGTCGCCGATAAAGCAAAAGCGCATATCGGCCAGCGCGGACAGGCGGTCGGTGCCGGCCTCGCCCTCCATCTGAGTAATGATGTGCTCGATAGCGTCGAGCTCGTTGCGATCCAGGTGAAGCGCCTCGGTCACCAGCTCGTCGCCCTCAACCAGCTTGGTCGCCGCAAAACGCACGGGAATGTGCGCCGTCGCGGCATGGTCCTCGATAAGGTTGGCGATGCCGTGGATGCAGCGATGCAGCGCACCGCCGTCTGGACCATCGGGTGCGCAAAAGTCCAGGCGACCGGGACGCTCGCGGAACCGCGCCACGTGCAAGGCATGATCCACCAGCTCGCCGATACCCTCGTTGCGGGCAGCGCTAATGGGGACAACGGGCACGCCCAGCAGGCTCTCGAGCAGGTTGACGTCCACGGCGCCGCCGTTGGCCGTCACCTCGTCCATCATGTTGAGCGCGATGACCATGGGGCGGTCGAGCTCCATAAGCTGCAGCGTCAGGTACAGGTTGCGCTCGATGTTGGTGGCGTCAATGATGTCGATGATGGCGTCCGGGCGCTCGTCGAGGATGAACTGACGGCTCACGACTTCTTCGCCTGTGTACGGCGACAGGGAGTAAATGCCGGGCAGGTCGGTAACGCTCGCCTCGGGGTGGTTGCGAATGGTGCCGTCCTTGCGGTCGACCGTCACGCCGGGAAAGTTACCGACGTGCTGGTTGGAGCCCGTAAGCTGGTTGAACAGCGTGGTCTTGCCGCAGTTTTGGTTACCGGCAAGGGCAAAATGCAGCGGCGCGCCCTCGGGCACGGCCGTTTTTGCCGCACGGGGTGAATACGTCCCCTCGCCCAGGGCCGGGTGGTCCGTCGTGCCGATTGCGGCGTTAACGCGCGGGCCGGTATCGGTGTCGTGCACATCCACGAGCTCAATGCGTGCGGCATCGTCCTTGCGCAGCGTCAACTCGTAGCCACGTAGGCGGATCTCGAGCGGGTCACCCATGGGGGCGTACTTCATCATGGTGACTTCGGTGCCCGGCGTTAGACCCATGTCCAAAATATGCTGTCGGAGTGCCTGATCGTCCGATGCCACCGATGCGACAACGGCGTCCTTTCCAATCTCGAGCGTATCGAGCTTCACGTCCGTGCTCCTCCCCCGACGCCCACAGGGCGTTGCATTTAGTTTACCTTGGCTAACCGTTTGCCACGGCTAACCAATTGTAACCATGCATGATAGCGCGAACGCACAACGACGTTCAATCGACAGATTGCTGCAAGGACCGTCCCCAAGTGCCGGCACAAAAGGAACGTCCCCAAGTGCCGCATCTGGGCTATGGCAACGCCGATGTTTTGGCGCGAACAGCGAAAGCCCGCCAGGGCGAGCAAGGTGCCCTGAAACGAGGCGGCATTGACCTTCTGGTCATGCCGCCGAAGTTGAAAGGCAGATTGCCGCTCTGGCGGGTTTGCAGCGTCGAGCCGTTACGCGGTTTGGTAAAACCGCGTAACCACTAGTTTGGTACCTTGACATTCATTTCTCATGCTCCTAGATTGGTTAGGCACAAAACAATTCCACTACCTAACTAAAGAAAGGAGCAACACTAATTCATGTGCGATGAACCTCTTAACCTTTGTTCGCACGAGCCCGGCGGCGACCCGTCACAGCCGGCGGATGCACCCGAAGCGGTTAGCTCAGAAGACAAGCTTGCCAAGCGCATCCTCAATGGCCTGGGCTTTTGCGGCCATTACATGCATTTTCATGGCGGAGGCGTATCCGGCAAGGCGCCCATCATCTGCCTGCTGGCCAAGCAGCCCGGCGGCGAGATGTCGCAGCAGGAACTCGGCATGCACTTTGACCTCAAGCCGGGGTCACTTTCCGAGATCTTGTCCAAGCTCGAGGTCAACGGCCTCATTGAGCGCAGCCGTAACCCCAAGGATCGACGGCAACTCACCATTCGCCTGACCGAAACCGGCCGGGAAAACGCCCGTATCGACCAGGCCGCCCGCATTCGCTTTAGAGAGCAGGCCTTTAGCGCCCTCACCCACGACGAGCGCGAGCAGCTCGCCGAAATGCTCGAGAAAATCCGCAAAACTTGGGAGGAATTGGATGATTAAAACCCTCATGGGCAGCATCCGCGACTATATGAAAGTCACCGTTGCCACGCCGTTGCTCGTACTTGGCGAGGTGCTCTGCGAGATGCTGATTCCATTTATCACCGCCAACCTGATCGACGCCATCAAAGACGGCGCCACCGTAGCCGAGATGCTTCCCACCGCAAGCTTTTTGGTGCTCATCGCGCTGACATCGCTTGCTTTTGGCGCCGCTGCCGGCGTCACCTGCAGCCATGCGAGCTGCGGCTTCGCCAAGAACCTGCGTCACGACCTGTTCTACAAGATCCAGACGTTCAGCTTTGCCAACATCGATGAGTTCTCGAGCTCCTCGCTCGTCACGCGCCTGACCACCGACATCAACAACGTGCAGCAGGCCTTTATGATGATCATCCGCATCGCCGTGCGCGCGCCGCTGGTATTGATCTTCGCCTTTACTATGGCGTTTATCATGGGCGGCAGCGTTGCCATGGTCTACCTGATCATCATTCCGCTGCTGGGCTTTGGACTGTTCTTTATCATCTTTAAGGTGCGCCCCATCTTCTCGCGTGTGTTCCACAAGTACGACGCCCTTAACGAGTCCGTCGAGGAAAACGTCACCGGCATGCGCGTGGTCAAGAGCTATGTGCGCGAAGACTTTGAGAAGGAGAAGTTCGCGACCGCCGCACGCGACGTCCAGATGGACTTCACCCGCGCCGAAAAGCTGCTCGCCTTTAACAACCCCATGATGAACATCTGCGTCAACGGCGCGTTTGTCGTCATCATCTACCTGGGCTCCAAGCTCATCATCACAAGCCAGGGAACGCTGTTCGACGTGGGCCAGCTCTCCTCGATCTTTACCTATGGCTTCCAGATCCTCATGAGCCTGATGCAGCTGTCGATGATTTTTGTCATGGTGACCATGGCCGACGAATCGGCGCACCGCATCACCGAGGTGCTGGCCGCCGAGCCCACGATCGCCAATCCCGCCGAGCCCGTGCTCGAGGTTGCCGACGGCTCCATCGACTTTGACCACGTGAGCTTTAAGTATTCCGCGCATGCAAAGCGCCAGGCGCTCGACGATATCGACCTGCACATTAAGAGCGGCGAGACCATCGGCATCATCGGCGGCACCGGCTCGGCCAAGTCCACGCTTGTAAACCTCATCGCCCGTCTGTACGACACCACCGAGGGTACCGTGCGCGTGGGCGGCGTGGATGTGCGCGACTACGACTTGGACGCCCTGCGCCACCAGGTGGCCATGGTGCTGCAGAAAAACGTGCTGTTTAGCGGCACGATTGCCGAGAACCTGCGTTGGGGCGACCCGAACGCCACCGACGAGGAAGTCCGCGAGGCGGCACATCTGGCCTGCGCCGACGAGTTTGTCGACGGCTTCCCCAAGGGCTATGACACCTGGATCGAACAGGGCGGCTCCAATGTCTCCGGCGGTCAGAAGCAGCGTCTGTGCATTGCGCGTGCCCTGCTGCGTCGCCCCAAGATCTTGATCCTGGACGACTCCACCAGCGCCGTCGACACCAAGACCGACGCCAAGATCCG
>CAUDDU010000073.1 GCA_958448375.1 uncultured Collinsella sp. | reverse complement strand
GATCGATGCGCGCTTTGGCATGAAGGCGCTACTCGTGACGTTTGTGCTGCAGGCTGCAGCGTTACTCGGACTGTTTGCTGTGGGCGGCACCATGCCGCTCGCGCCGGTCTTTGTCTTTAGCCTGGCGCTGCTCATGTACCTGTTCTCGGTGTCGTGCATCACGCACTTTATGGACGTGGCACGCAGCCGCCATCCCAAGTCGATGGTACTCGCAAGTTCGGTTGAGCCCATGGCGTTTAACGTCGGCATCTCGTTTGGCACCGCAGTGGGCGGCGCCGTGGTAAGCAGCGTTGGCATTGCATATGTAGGCGCGGTCGGTGCCGTGTTCTCGCTTGTGGCCTGGGCGCTCACGCTGGTGACGATTAAGTTGGCTCGCTGGGAGCGCCGTCGTCAATCAGCACAGCCCCGGATGCAGGCATAGGGGCGAACATAGCCCAAGGTGGCGAGCAACCGGTGAAAACCGTCCCATACGAGTAGTGTTTATCCGCCTGCAAGCTCCAGCAGTGCAATTTCGTGTACTTCAGATACACACTTTTCTACTATTTCGTGTATTCCAAGTACATGAAATCGTACTAAACTATGTATCTGAAGTACACGAAATTGGAAAGGCGGCCCCATGCGCAGATCAATCGAATCCGTTATCGAATCATGGGCGACAAAGGACGCGTCGCGCCCCCTCCTCATCCGTGGTGCGCGACGCGTAGGCAAAACGTACGTTGCCGAGGAAATCGGCAGACGAATCGCCGGCGATGCGTTTGTCAAACTCGACTTTCAGACCGATCTTGAGCTGATCGCTCCGCTGTTCGACTGTCCCACCGACGACGTTGACGCCATCGTGGCGCGAATCTCAGACTATAAACGCACCCCCATTCGCAAAGAAACCGCCTTCATCCTGTTTGACGAGGTGCAGCTCTGCGAACGGGCGCTCAACTCGCTTCGCTTTTTTTCGGGTTCGGGCTGGCGCATATGCGCGACCGGCAGTCAGCTCGGCGTCGCCACGCGCAAGCGCAAGTTGCCTTTTCCCAGCGGCGTTCGTCAAGAGACCATGCATCCTATGTCGTTCGAGGAGTTTCTCTGGGCGCTCGACGAGGAGCAGATGGCCAATGCCATTCGTACCCACGCCGGCACGCTCGAGACCTACGCCGCGCACCAAGCCGCGCTCAGCCTGTTTCATCGATACCAGATCGTGGGCGGCATGCCCGCCGCCGTCAACGCATATCGCAAGACGTTATCCATCGAGGATGCGCGCGTCGAGCAGCGCGAAATCGACGAGACCTATACCGCCGATATGACCGACCCCGAAAACGGGATCAGCGGCGTGGCGGCGCGCAAGGTCTGGCGCTCCATTCCGTCCCAGCTGCTGAGATCGTCCACAAAAAAATTCAAGTACTCCGAGGTCGAACGTGGAGGCCGTCGCGCCAAGCTTATCGAGCCGCTCGACTGGCTCGAAGGCGCCGGCATCATATCGGTCAACAACCTGACCGAAGGCATCGAGCCTCCCCTCGTTCCCTTCGACGACGAAGATGGAAGTTTCTTTAAGGTCTATCTTCTCGATACCGGCCTCATGTTCTACAAACTCGGCATCAACCCGCGGCTCTGGCTCGACCTCAAAGAGGATTCCGCCATAGCGCTATCTTCCGACTTCCGAGGCGCCCTGGCGGAAAACTCGGTCATGCAAGCATTTTCGGGCAATAGCTTGCAGACGTATTACTGGGTGCCGCCGTCGTCTTGGAAGACGACCGGCGAGCTCGATTTTTTACTTCAGACCGACCGTATGGAAATTGTGCCCGTCGAAGTAAAGTCCGCACGTAACGTGCGCGCGAGAACCCTCGGGTCGTTTATGGACAAAGCCCGATCGCCATATGCCTACATTTTGTCCGAGAACAATTTTTCCCGCAGCGAAACCGATGACGGGCGCGAGCTGCGCCACCTCCCCTTGTACGCAGCGGGCTTTATTGGAGCAAACTGCCTCAAGAGCAGTCTGTAAGCCCTGCGCGACCGCCTAGAAAGGAAGCCGCTCATGCAACGCATTCTTTTTATCTGCTATGGAAATATCTGTCGCTCGACGATGGCTGAGTCCGTGTTTACCGAGCTAGTGCGGCGCGCCGGGCGCGCGGGCGAGTTTGTCATTGATTCCGCTGCGACCTCGACCGAGGAGATCGGCAACCCGCCACACCACGGCACCATTGCCAAGCTACGCGAGGTCGGGATTCCCGTCGTCGCACATCGCGCACGTCAGGTACGTCGCGCGGAGTATGGCGACTGGGACCACATTGTCTATATGGACGACGAGAACGCCCGCGCCCTGTACCGAATTTTTGGGAAGGACCCCGATGGCAAGATCTCGCGCCTGCTCGATTGGACCGATCGCCCCGGCGACGTGGCCGACCCCTGGTACACCGGCAATTTCGACGCCACCTACCGCGATGTACTCGCCGGTTGCACCGCCATGCTCGAGCAGCTGTAGGCGCTCGGGCGGCGCGGGCATACGGGCCACGCCATCGGCATAAAACGAGCGTGGATTTTCTCCCACTTTGAGCGTTCGAGTGCGCTCTAAACGGGAGAAAATCCACGCTCATGAATGTGACAAAGGGACTGCCCCTTTGCCACATCCGGGACTGGCCCTAGACCGGCTTGACCTCCAGCTTTATCCCCTCGGCGCAGGAGTCGCCCAAAACATCCGAAAGGGCCCAGGTCGCATATAGCGGCAAATAGAGAACCGCTCCGTTGCGCTCAACGTTGCCTCTCGAGAAAACAATCCCGAGCCTTACGCCATATTCAGCCGTATCAAGCACATGACCGAGCGCAGCGTGCGCGTGGTAATAGGAGCCCGATTTAACCTCGATCGGAACAGCCGTCCCATCCGGCCCATCGACCACAAAGTCCACTTCACCGCGCTTTTTTGTCTGATAGTAGTAAAGCTGGCGATTTTGGGCAGCCAGCTGCTGGGCCACCACGTTTTCGTAAATGCCGCCCAGATTGGGCTCCTTGCTATCAAGATACGCCGCTTGGGCGACTCCAACGGGGTAGCGCGCCATCAACATGCCCGTATCCGATTGGTATAGCTTGAACTGCGATGGCCGTGCCGTCTTGAGCAGGGGCGACTTTGGCTCGGTTACGATATCGGCTTTGAGAGCAACGCCGGCATCGACAAGCCAGACAAAATCTCGCTGGTACTTCTCATAATGCGCCTTGGGGTCAATGGAATTGAGCACGAAACGCTTGTGTTCGCCCTCAAGCATAATGGGGAGCTGATCGTAGATGCTCTGCACCTGAAGGGCACGCCCGCTTGCATACTTGGAAATATCCCGTCGGTACTGTTCGTTGAGCTCGGACTGTAGCTGACGAACAGAGGCAAGGTCGCCCTGCGTGTCAAGGAAACGCTGCACGACCTCCGGCATTCCGCCGACAACGGTATAGGTCCTGAAGTTTGCCATCATCGCGTCATGAATGTAATCAGGAATGGGCCTCTCGCTGATACACGCGTCACGTATCGTTTGGCGAGCCCCCTCGCTCACCCCGGTTGCCCAGCAAAACTCCTCAAAATCGAGCGGGAACATCCTAAGCTCGTGGACATACCCCACGGGATAGGACCTGACGCCCTTGAACTGGGTCCCGAGCATTGACCCCGAAAACGCCCAGCGGCACCTCCCGTCCTCTACAAGGAACTTTGCCATCGTCATGATGTCGGGGGCCTCTTGGACCTCATCGATAAACACGAGCGTTTTGCCTGGTGCAATCGACTTTCCCGAAAGAAGCGTCACCCTGCTGATGAAATCATCGGCATTCCGCGCCTCGAGAAGAGCATCTTTTGCCTGGCGATTTTCCATGAGATTGAGCTCGATGTAGGTTGCATGGCTGGCTTTGCCAAATGCGCGAATCGAATAGCTTTTGCCGATCTGGCGAGAACCCGTGATGAATAAGGCCTTTTGCTCGGCAGACTTCAGCCAACGCTCCAGCTCTGCCGCTATTTTCCTGCGCAGCATAGGCTCTCCCCTCAGTGTCATCAAATGAAATGCAAAGTTTTATGCGCTTAATTATCGATGAAATGTAGGATTTTTAGAACCTAAAATCGGATGAAATGCAGAGATTTAGGATTATAAGCAAAAAGAAGGGGCAGCCCCGGCGAATGTGACAAAGGGACTGTCCCTTTGTCACATTGCGCTCGACTACTCGTCGACGATCTCGGCAAGCCAGACGTTCAGCGTATCGACCTCGGGGCAGCAGAACTTTGCCGTGCCGGGCTCGTTGCCAGGCACGGTTCCGCCATAGCGCAGGATATCGATATAGGGAAAGCCCACATGGCAGGCCATAGCGCACATCTTGCCGCGGTCTCGGTCGAAGTCAAAGACGTCGCCCGGCTTGTGACCATGGTGGCAGCGGCACGCACCCAGCTGGTCCACGCAGCTCACGCGGATACGCGGACGCTTGCCACGCGGCGCGCCGAGCGGCTTGTTCTCGCCCGCAGGCTTGACGCCGCCCTCATCAGCATTACTCATGGTCAATCACATCCAGGCAGGCCTCGATGGGAAGGCCGGCGGACTTATCCTCCTGGTCGGCATTGCGCTCGATAAGCTCCGCTACCACGCGCATGGCATCGCTCGTCGCACGCTGCAGGCTCCAACCGGCCATAACGCGGCCGACGAGCACCGCCGAGAACGTGTCGCCCGTGCCCGGGAAATAGACCGGAATGAGCTCAAAGGGAATCGTGAAGTACTCCCCCGCCACATGGTCGTAACCGATAACCGCGTTCGTGCCATTGACCACGGCGCTCGTAATGACCACCGACTTGGCACCCAGCTCGCGCACAGCGTCCACAAGGGCGCGGGCCTCATCGGGCGTGATCTGCTCTGCAATAGGCGTATCGGCGAGCAGACAGGCCTCGGTGTAGTTGGGCACCGCGTAGTCTGCGCACTCCAGCAGGTGCCGCATAAGGCCAATCGTGGACTCGGGCACACCGGCATAGAGCTTGCCGTTGTCGCCCATGATGGGATCGACGAACACCTTGGTGCCCTTTTGCGCGCGGCGGTGGCAAAAGTCCGAGATGATGCGCGTCTCTTCCTCGGTCACGATAAAGCCGGTCGAGATGGCGTCGAACTCAAAGCCGAGCTCCTCCCAAATGGCAAGACTCTGACGCACGTACTCCGTGGTGTCGTGGATGTAGAACTTGGGGTAGTTGAGCGTATCGGAAACAAGGGCCGTCGGCAGGTTGTGGATGCGATAGCCCATATGCGACAGCACCGGCAGCATGGCGGAAAGCGCGACCTTGCCGTAGCCGCACATATCGTTGATCAACAGCAGCTGAGTGTTCTTCATGAGAGTCCCCCTTGGGTCGGGCGCGGCGCGGCAGCGCCACAGTGCGACTAAGTGTAGCGCAGGGAACGTTACGAGCGAAGTCGGGCAGCGTGAAGGGCAAATTGTTGCGGAAAGGTTACGGGAAGGAAGTTAGTCGTTGGGGACGTTCTTAAATGACTAGTCAAACAAGAACGTCCCCAACGACTAGTCATTTAAGAACGTCCCCAATGACTACAAGGAGTGTCCCAAGCTGCCGGCAGAAAAGGAACGTCCCTAACTGCCGCATCCGGAGCAAGACAACGCCGCAGGCAGAGGACGGACAGCGAGCGGGTCGCATTTGAGGCAAGGTGACGTGAAACGAAAGGGCGCTGACCTTCTGGTCGCGCCCTTGAAGTT
>CAUDDU010000072.1 GCA_958448375.1 uncultured Collinsella sp. | reverse complement strand
TCTGCGGCTTCAACCTCAACGAGGTCTGTACTGCCACGATGCATTACCTCAAGGATCCCGACTGCGACCTGCTCGAGTATATGCCCATGCCCGACTTCTCGACCGGCGGCGAGATTATCTACCGCCGAGAGGAGATGGAGAAGATCATCGAGACCGGCCTTGGCAGCTTCCAGATCCGCTCCCGCTGGCGCTGGATTCCCGAAGAGCGCATCATCGAGGTCTACGAGATCCCCTACACCACCAAGACCGATGTCATCATCGAGCGCATCGTCAAGCTCTCCAAGGAGGGCAAGGTCAAGGAGATCGCCGACATCCGCGACGAGACCGACCTCTCGGGCCTGCGCATCGCTATCGACCTTAAGCGCGGTGTCGACCCCGACAAGCTCATGGCCAAGCTCTATCGCTCGACCACGCTGCAGGATTCGTTCTCGTGCAACTTCAACGTGCTGGTCGATGGTTACCCTCGCGTTATGGGCGTGCGCCAGATCCTGCACGAGTGGGTCAAGTGGCGTATTGAGTCCACGCGTCGCCGCATTAACTTTGACCTGGGCAAAAAGTCCGAGCGCCTGCACCTGCTGCACGGCCTCGAGGCGATCCTGCTCGACATCGACAAGGCGATCGCCATCATCCGTGGCACCAAGCTCGAGGCCGAGGTCGTGCCCAACCTTATGCGCGGCTTCGACATCGACGAGACCCAGGCCGAGTTTGTTGCCGAGCTCAAGCTCCGCAACATCAACGAGGAGTACATCCTCAACCGCACCAAGGACATCGCTAAGCTTGAGGGCGAGATTGCCGAGCTTGAGGAGATCCTCTCCAGCGAGGAGAACATCAAGAAGGTCATCAGCGACGAGCTGGCCGCGGTCAACAAGAAGTACGTGATGCCGCGCCGCACGGGCAGGATCGAGCCCCATGAGGTTATCGAAGTAAGCTTGGAGCCCGAGGTCGAGGAGTACCCGGTCACCATCATGCTCTCGCGCGATGGCTACCTTAAGAAGATGACGGACCGCGTACTCAAAAAGGCGACCACGCTCAAGTACAAGGACGGCGACAAACCCTTTATCGAGTTCCCGTCCTCCAACACGCACGAGCTGCTCGTGTTTACCAACAAGAGCCAGGTGTACAAGTGCAAGGTTGCGGCATTTGAGGACACCAAGTCGGCCCAGCTGGGCTCGTACCTGCCGACCGATCTTGAGATGGAACCCGACGAGAGTGTCATCTGGGTCATCGACCCCGAGGACTACAAGGCCGACGTGTTGTTCGTCTTTGAGAACGGCCGCGTGGTGCGCGTCGCGCTTTCTGGATACGTCACCAAAACCAACCGCAAGCGCCTCAAGAACGCCATCTACGGTGGCAGCAAGCTGCTGTATGCCCAGGTGCTCAAGGAAGATCGCGACATCGCACTGGTCTCGAGCGACTATCGTTTGATGAACTTCAACACGTCGCTGCTCAAGACCAAGACGACCACCAACACGCAGGGCGTCCAGGCTTTCACGGCCAAGAAGGGCCGCTCGGTCACCACCGTCGGCACGACCGAGGAGATTCTTGGCGCCGGCGTCTCGGCCGAGAAGTTCACCGCGCAGAGCCTGCCCTCCGCTGGTGCCCTCATGAAGGAAAACGACATGCCGAGTCTGTTTGACTAAAACAACGGTGGCCAAACCGTCATGGTTGTACAAAGCAGCGGGGCCCGGAGCGCAGCAACATCGCGCTCCGGGCCCCGCTCGCTACAACGTAGTCGGAATAATAGGAATCCCCGTTTTTCACTCCTGCAACCCCACGGCACAAGGCATGTTAAGCCGTTAGCAAAACTTGCAAAATTTAGCAAAAGTTGCAAAAGTTAGCAAAACCTGCAAAGGGGCCACCATGGATCGCAGCAAATGTCTCCGCCATGCCAGGCATGCTCGAAGATATTATCGAGCGAACCAAAGAAGCCGCAGATAGCTACCTCTCACAGCCTCACGCGCGCATAAACGGTGTTCAAATTGGCCCAGTGGCATCGATTGGACATATGCTCAAGAGGCTCAGGGCAACTGGCGCACGCGCATGAATGGCATCTTCAGGCAACTCGAGAAGCATGACATCGGGCTTCTCTCGAAACGACCTATCGGGAGCTTTCCGATAAAGACATTGAGTTTTTGCTCGCGATGCTGCCCGATTCTGGCCCCAGCAGGGTCTCGGAGATAGCCAAACGCATGGGCGTCGCCAGCAACTACGCAAGCCAATACAAACGCCGCCTCCTGGAGGACGGCGTCATTGGAGAGCGCGGGCGTGGTCTCGTTGGCTTTGATATCCCCGCATTCAGGGAGTTTCTGAACGAGAAGGTCTCCTAGCACGCAGAGGTTGTCCACAAGGACATCAACGCATGGCAATCAGCAATCCTCTTGGTAAGGGAAGTAGGCTTTCCGCCAACGCTGATTGCCATGCGTTCTTCTTGTCTTTAGGCGAGCTTGCGAGCGAGCTCTCGCACCTCTTCCAGCTTGGGCGAAGAGGCCATGCTGTCGCGCTCGGTCATACCGCTGATGGTGACAATGCCCTGGTCCTCCCACTTGCAGTACGTGCAGGTTGACTTGTACATAGCGATCGCCGCATCATAGACGCCCTCGCTGTGGCTATCGAGCAAAAGGGCCGTCTTGGTGAACGGGAAGCCCGTAGCACCGAAGGCGTACAGGCGGTCGATGGCGGCCTTCTCCTGCGCAGTGATATCGAACCAGTAGATAGGCGAGGCGAAGACGACCATGTCGGCGTCTTTCAGCGACTCGATCACGTTGGCCATGTCGTCCCTCTGCACGCAAGTGCCCTCGTGGGCGAAGCAGTACTGACATCCCAGGCAGCCGGCGATCTTCTTGTTGGCAACGCGGATGACCTCGACCGTATTGCCGCCCTCACGCGCGGTCTCGGCAAACGCCTCGACCATGGTGTCAGTATTGGCGCCCTTACGCGGACTGCCGCTCAACACAACGATATTCATAGAAATCTCCCTCCTTCATGCCGCAGGCGCGCGGCATATTATTTTGTTTTAACCAAAACGTATGGAGTTATTCAATCGCCTCGTTTCAGCTACTCCCGCTCTTTAGAAGAATCGCTGCTTGAGACTTGGCATTGAATCAAGGCACGCCTTATTTCAGATATTTCTCAAAGAATGCCTTCAGTTTTCCAAACGGAATGATGTCCATCTGATCGTAGAGGTCGGTATGGCTGGCGCCGGGGATGATGAGCAATTCCTTGTTGTCCCCGGTCAGCTTACCGTAAGCCGTTTCGCTGAAATAGCGTGAGTGCGCCTTCTCGCCGTGCACCAGCAGTACCGCAGAGCGAATTTCGCTGCTGTATTGCAAAATCGGCATATTCAGGAATGACAGCGAGGACGTCGCATTCCAGCCACCGTTGGAGTTCAGGCTGCGGGGATGGTAGCCTCGCGGAGTTTTGTAGTAGGCGTAATAGTCCGCTAAAAACTGCGGCGCATCCTCCGGTAATGGATCGACCACGCCGCCCGCCAGCGCATTGCTGCCGTTTTTATAGTCCTCGGTGCGCTGTGCGTTCAGCGCTTTCCGCTTTTCAAAACGCGCCTGCTCGGAATCCCCGGCGTCAAAATAGCCGTTTGCGGTCACGCGGGTCATATCGTACATGGTCATAGCCGCGGTAGCCTTGATACGGGTGTCGATGGCCGCCGCATTGACTGCCATGCCGCCCCAACCGCAGATGCCGATGATGCCGATGCGCTCCGGATCAACGCTTTCCTGCACAGAGAGGAAATCCACCGCTGCGCAGAAGTCCTCGGTGTTGATGTCCGGCGATGCTACATAGCGAGGCGTGCCGCCGCTCTCGCCGGTATAGGACGGGTCAAAGGCAAGCGTGAAAAAGCCCAGTTCCGCCATCTTTTGCGCATAAAGGCCGGACGACTGCTCCTTCACCGCGCCAAACGGGCCGCTGACGGCGATGGCGGGCAGTTTGCCTTCCGCATTCTTAGGTACGTACACGTCGGCAGCCAGCGTGATGCCGTATCGGTTGCGGAAGGTTGCCTTGCTGTGCTCAACCTTGTCGCTTTTGGGGAATACCTTGTCCCATTCCTGCGTCAGTTTCAACTGCTCCATGCCTAAGCTTCCTTGTCAGTCGCTCTAGGGTATTGCTCGTCGTCCACGGGCTCCAACCACTCGTTGGAGGTCTCCTCGCCCGGAACCTCTACCGCGAGATGGGAGAACCAGCTGTCGGGCGCCGCACCGTGCCAGTGCTTTACGCCTGCGGGAATATTTACTACGTCGCCGGGGCACAGCTCCTGTGCCGGTTTGCCCCATTCCTGGTAAAACCCTCGGCCAGCCACGCAGACGAGAATCTGCCCGCCGCCGCTTTTGGCGTGATGGGTGTGCCAGTTGTTGCGGCAGCCTGGCTCGAACGTAACGTTGTAAATGCCGACCTGCTCGGTGGAAAGGGGCGCGAGGTAGCTTTGCCCGATAAAGTACTTCGCAAATGCGTCGTTGGGGGCACCGATGGGAAAGGCCATCTCGTTTTGATGCTTGGTTCTTGCGTCGGCGGCATCGCTATCCGCCCAGACCTCCTTCGCCATGCGAAAGGCCGCCCATGCCTTGGGCCAGCCTGCGTAAAACACCGCGTGCGTAAGGATTTCCGCTATCTCCGCCCTGGTCACGCCGTTGTTCTTTGCGGACATCAGATGATATTGGAACGAAGAGTCCGTCAGCCCCTGTGCCATCAAGGCAACCACCGTCACCACGCTGCGGTCTCGAAGGGAAAGCCTGTCTTCTCGGCTCCACACCTCGCCGAACAGCACATCGTCATTGAGCTGTGCGAATTTGGGAGCAAAGTCCCCCAGGGCATCTCTGCCCGCTGTCTGTTTGATTGCCATGATCGATTTCCTCCTGTCGATGGTTTTGAGTGCAAAACTGCTTCCGTCCAGCTAAGCCGCGCCTAGACTCCCGTGCCCATTCGTCGCGCCTGCTCAAGAGCGGGATGCCCGCCGATTTCGCCCATGCCGTTCAAGCCGCCGGCGAATACCGTTCCGGCAAGCGTGCGCCTTTGGCGAAAATCCCTTGCGCTCCCGATTTGTATTGACGAAACTAAACGTAATACCTAAACCTAACTTTAGGTCAAGGAGTAAATTCGAGATTTGTCCGGAGGGACCATGTACACAATCGGACAGGTGGCGGAGATGTTCGGTCTGCCCGTTTCCACGCTGCGTTATTACGACAAGCAGGGATTGTTCCCGAAATTGGAGCGAACGTCCGGCATTCGCCGATTCGGCGATACGGAACTCGAGGCGCTTCGGGTCATCGAATGCCTGAAGAAGGCTGGGATGGAGATCAAGGACATCCGGCTGTTCATGGAATGGTGCGCGGAGGGCCCATCGACATATCCCAAGCGCAAGGCCATGTTCGAGGAGCGGAAGGCCCACATGGAATCGGAAATCGCGAACATGAACCGTGCGCTGGATATGTTGAAGTTCAAATGCTGGTACTACGAGCAGGCGATCCAAGATGGCAACGAGGATAGAGTGAAGGCGCTGATTCCCGACGATTTGCCGGAAGAGATCAAAGATACCTACGATAGCGCCCACGCTCAATAATGCCGCCCGATGCTCAAGGGGCTTTGGCAAGGAGTCGTTTAGGCAGACATGCAAAAAGAAAGCCTCCGAACAGAAGGTTCGGAGGCTGTTATTCCCGTTGTCCCCATAGGCATGAGCGCATCTGCTCGCGATTGCCTATCGAT
>CAUDDU010000071.1 GCA_958448375.1 uncultured Collinsella sp. | reverse complement strand
CTATCCCAGCTCCTGCATGCGGCGGTAGATTTCGCAGATACCCATGATGGTGAGCTGTCCGTCGACCACGTCGAAGGCATCGGTCGAATCGGCGACGATGCTGGCGAGACCGCCCGTGGCGATAACGGTGGCATCCTCGCGGCCCAGCTCGCGCTTCATGCGCGCGACCAGGCCCTCAGCCATGGCGGCGGCGCCCGTTACGGCGCCGACCTTGATGCACTCCTCGGTATCGCGGCCGATGGCGTGCTCGGGCGCCTCGAGCGGCACGCTGGCGAGCTTGGCGGCACGGGCGGCAAGCGCGTCCATGGAGATGCGAATGCCCGGCGCGATCGCTCCGCCAATGTAATAACCGTCCTCATCGATGACGTCGATATTGGTCGCGGTGCCAAAGTCCACCACGATCGCCGGCGCGCCATAGAAGGTCTCGGCAGCGACGGCGTTGGCGATGCGGTCGGCACCAACGGCCTGGGGGCGCGCCGCCCGCAGCTTGGTTACGGCGGCCGTCTGCGGCCCGATGACGATGGCGTCCGCGGCAATGCGGTCGGCCACGGCGTGCCACTCGCGCGAGAGCTGCGGCACCACGCCCGCAAAGGCGATCGCGTCGACCGCATCGAGCGAAAGGCCGTACATCTTAAAGAAACCCATCAGGCGCACATGGATCTCGTCGGCGGTATAGGAGCGGTCGGTGGGCATGCGCCACGACTGCACCAGCTCGTCTCCGTCAAACAGGCCCATGGCCGTCTGCGTGTTTCCCATATCGATAGCGAGCAGCATGTCTACTCCCGGTGTCGGCATAAAAGGACGCGCACCATTGTATACGTGCCGTCGACGGCGCTCGGCTGCGATTCGTTTACGGTGATAGGGGCTGAGTGGTTTAAATATGAAGGAATTATGCTCTACGAGATTTTCCTTGCCGTTTACCGAACTCCCGCGTAATATTCTTTCTTGCGCACATGAGGCGCCCAGACATTGCGGGGTGGAGCAGTCTGGTAGCTCGCCGGGCTCATAACCCGGAGGTCGTAGGTTCAAATCCTGCCCCCGCGACCAAGAACTTGCAGCTCGTCGGCCTAGCCGGCGAGCTTTTTTGTTATTCCGGGACTGTGTTTTCGGTCCAATTCTCGGCCTCTCAAACAAAATCTCGATCTGTAACATCTAGACCCGATTTGGGCGGCTTGGTGTTACAGATCGAGATATACCGGTGGGTTGGGTCGTGTTTGTCTAAATCTGTAACACGAGGGACGGTTTTTGCCGAGTAACCGTTACAGATTGAGATTTTCTAGCAGGCGGGTTTGGTTTGTCTCGATCTGTAACAGATAGGGGCCAAAAGTGGGCCTAGCTGTTACAGATCTAGATTGTTGAGGATGGGCCGAGAGGAATGTCTCGATCTGTAACAGTAAGACCCGGTTTTGCCGCGTAACTGTTACAGATTGAGATAAACCGGCGGGCCGCCCTGCCCCATCCACCTGCCGCTACCTGCTGTCCGCCGATTTCCGTTGCGCTGTTGTATTCCCATGCCATATCCTCTAGACAACTACGCGGCATCATCGCCGCCGCGCCTACAAGAGAGGAATGTCCATGACCGCACCTGCATCCAAGCTGCTTCAGCCCATTACGGTTGGCCCCCTTGAGCTCAAAAACCGCATTATGTTCCCGCCGTTGACCACCGGCTACGAGGAGCGTGACGGTTCCATTGGCGAGCGCAGCCTGGCTTTTTACGAGCGCCTGGCCCGTGGCGGCGTGAGCTACATCGTCATCGGCGACGTTGCTCCCGTCATGACCGCAAGCCCCACGCCCAAGCTGGCGACCGACGCCCAAATCCCCACGTTTAAGGCCCTGGCCGATGCCGTCCACAAGCACGGCGCCAAGGTCGCGCTGCAGCTGTTCCACCCCGAGTACGACGTGCCCGGCGTCGGCCGCATGGTCATGGGATCCATGGCCGCCGCCAAGGCCGCGCAGGAGGCCAAGGCCGCCGGCGACGAGGAGACCTTTGCCGCCAAGATGGCCGAGTCCAACGAGATCCGCAACCAGGCCTACGCCAAGCTGCACCACGACATGCAGCACTTTGTGAACGAGGCGAGTGTGGAGCAGCTCACCCAGATCAAGGAGGCTATCGCCGCCTCGGCCGCTCGCGCGCAGCAGGCCGGGATCGACGCCATCGAGGTCCACGGCGACCGCCTGGTAGGTTCGCTGTGCTCGGCCATCCTCAACCAGCGCACCGACGAGTACGGCGGCTCGTTCGAGAACCGCGTTCGCTACGCGCTGGAGGTCGTCGCTGCCATTAAGGAAGCCGCGCCGCAGCTGATGGTGGAGTACAAGCTCCCCGTGATCATGGAGAACCCCGACGGCACGCCGCGCGGCAAGGGTGGCCTGCAGCCCGACGAGGCCTGCGAGTTTGCCAAGCTGCTCGAGGGCGTGGGCATCGATATGATTCAGGTCGCACAGGCCAACCACACCGGCAACATGGGCGACACCATTCCGCCCATGGGCGCCATGCCCTACAACTGGACGCTGCCCGTGGCCGAGCGCGTCAAGGCCCTGGTCTCCGTGCCGGTGGCAACCGTCGGCCGCGTTGTCTCGGTTGAGGCCGGCGAGAAGATTCTGGAAGACGGCGCGGCCGATATCATCGCCTATGGCCGCTCGCTCATGTGCGACCCCGACATTGCGCTGAAGGCCGCCACGGGTGAGCCCATCCGCGAGTGCCTCAACTGCAACAAGGGCTGCGTCGACGCGATTCAAAATCGCAAGTACATCTCGTGCGTGCTCAATGCCGAGAACGGCGACGAGGCGACCATCGCCATTAAGCCGGGCGAGGGCGACAAGAAGATCGCCGTGGTGGGCGGCGGCATCGCCGGCCTGGAGGCCGCACGCGTGGCGGCCAAGCGCGGCTACGACGTGACCATCTACGAGGCGAGCGATCACTTGGGCGGCCAGATTGTGCTGGCGGCCGCGCCCCCGCGCAAGGACGAGATCATGCGCTCGGTCGAGTACTACGAGAAGATTCTGCCTGGCCTGGGCGTGAAGGTTGAGCTCAACCACGTCGCTAGCCCCGCGGACCTCAACGCCGCCGACGCCGCGATTGTGGCTGTGGGCGCACACGACGTGATCATCCCCGTTCCGGGTGCCGACTCGGAGAAGGTCGTCTCGAGCTGGGACGTGCTGGCCGGCAAGGTGGAGCTCAGCGGCCGCGTTGCCGTCATTGGCGGTGGCCTGGTGGGCACCGAGACTGCCGAGTATCTGCTGCAGCACGGCTGCGAGGTGGCGATCGTGGAGATGCTCGACAAGATTGCCGCGGGCGAGTCCGAGACCATTCTGCCGCTGATTATGAGCGACTTTGCCGAGCACAACGTGGAGCAGCACGTGAAGACCCGCGTGACCGCCATTACTGACGAGGGCGTGGAGGCCGTTCGCACCGCCGAGGACGGCGCCGAGGAGCCGGTGAAGATCGCCTGCGATTACGTGGTGATGGCCGTGGGCTCCAAGGCCAACGCGTTTGACCTGGATGGCGTGACGGTGCCCGTGACCTACGTGGGAGACTGCTCGGGCGAGCACACCGCCGACATCGCGAGCGCCATTCGCACGGCATATCACGCGGCCAACGAGCTGTAGTTGAACATCGCGGCCAGGCGGGGCGGTAGCACGGATCCGTCTCGCCCGGCTGTGTCCCGTCGGGTGTCAACCGGTGCGGGGCCTGCAAGCGCAGCAGGTCCCGCCCTTTTTGTTTTGCTCCGGTGGATGGCAATGCGCGGTAATCATGAGGAGTGAGGACGTCTACTGCCTCGCAGATCACTCAAAATTATTGGGGGAGGGGTTAATAACTATATCCTCTATACCAAAGGACATAAAGAGATGCCAATTTTGTTGACAAGCGAATGACGATTAGCTGCGAGTCAGCTACCAGCGTAAATAATCGATAAAGAAATGTCGTAATTTGGTGCCAAATGCCCAGATAACGCCGTGCCTATTTTAATTAACTGCTTTGAGCAAACAGTAAAATGCTACTATCTAACTTGCACGTAAGAAAGCAGATTAACGGTTAAGGCTAAGAAGTGGCAGGTATGTCGGAAGCAACTAGGACTCGCACGCATGCGCCTGAGGTTAGGCAGCGCGCCGTCGAGATCCTCCAAGAGGGGGTCGGTCATCGCGCCCTCGCCGCGGAGCTTGGCATTCCCCAGGCCACGGCTCGTCAGTGGGCCCGCGCGTATGCCGTGGGCGGTGCCGACGCCGTTCTCAATGCCGGTTCGCATCATCACACCTACTCGTACGACGTAAAGCTCGCTGTGGTTAAGGACCGTCTGGAAAACGGCTTGACGGTTCGCGAGGCCATGATCAAGCACAAGATTCCCAGCGAGTCTTCGGTCAAGGCTTGGTGCCGTCAGTACCGCGAGAGCGGTGAGGCCGCACTGGTCGATAAGCCGCGCGGTCGCAAGCCGCGCGTTAAAAAGGCGGAATAGCAAACGGGATGGTGCGCCCACAGGGGCGCATTTTTCTTGCCGCGCCAACTTTTTGGACCGGCGCGAGCCTGTCGGGACATCCTCCAAAGTGGCCAATAAACCGCGCGCAGTGGCTCGCGTGCCTGCCGCCGCGGTACGGAAACGTCGCCTCTCTGCTCCAAAGCGGACGCGCCCTTGCCCCGTACGCCTAAAACTCCCCAGTTGACCGAAAACCTGCCGCCGCTACTCCTCAATTGAGCTATAACGTTAAACAATTGCAGCGTTTTTGCATGGGGGAGTGATGGTATGACGCTACTGTATTTCCTTACCCTGTTTCCGCTGGTACCTGCGCTGGGCATGCTGCTCGCGCGCGGTGACCGCGCCCGCGATGCGGTGGGGCTCATGGGCTCCGGCATTATTATGGCGGTGACAGTTGTAGTCGCCGTCATGTTTTTTGGCACGGGTCCGCAGAGCTTTGAGGTTGCCCCCGGCACCTCGCATGTGCTCTCGATCATCAGTTCCGTTATCGACGTCATCCTGTGCGCCGTCATCCTGTACAACGCGTACAAATATAGGAACGCGCTCACCACGGTGCTCGGCGTAGTCCAGTTGGTGGGCTCGCTCGCCTTTGCAGCCATGACGCTGCCCGCGACCGAAGCCGTCACCGCAACCCCGCTCTACCTGGACTACATGAGCGTAATCATGGTCCTCGCCGTCGGCATCGTCGGCAGCCTCATCTGCGTGTATGCCTTGGGCTACATGAAGGACTTCCAGGCCCATGACGAGCACGAGGCCGCGCTGCGCGGGCAGATCGCGCCCGACCGTCGCCCGCAGTTCCTGGCGCTCATGTTCCTGTTCCTCTCGGCCATGTTCGTCATCGTGACGAGCGACAACCTTGAGTGGCTGTTCTGCGGCTGGGAAATCACCACCGTGTGCTCGTTCCTTATGATTGGCTACACGCGCACGCCCGAGGCCATCAAAAACGCCTTCACCCAGATCATCCTCAACATGCTGGGCGGTATCGCGTTTTTGGTCGGACTCATGTACCTGCACGTTAACGGCATGCCGCTGACCATCTCGGGCATGATCGAGCTTGCCGGCGCTGGCACCGCGCAATCTGCGCTGCTGGTGATGCCGGTCGTCCTGCTGTCGCTCGCCGCACTCACCAAGGCCGCACAGATGCCGTTCCATACTTGGCTGTTGGGTGCCATGGTTGCCCCCACGCCCACGAGCGCTCTGCTGCACTCGTCAACCATGGTCAAAGCCGGCGTGTTCCTGATGGTCAA
>CAUDDU010000070.1 GCA_958448375.1 uncultured Collinsella sp. | reverse complement strand
GCATGCCCAGCACCAGGTTGCGCAGGCCCGCGACCGTGCCCTCCACGTCGGGGGCAGGCTGGTCGGCGTGCAGATAGGCCCAGTCCATCATAAAGGTGGCCGAAGACAGCGCACCGATGGCCAGCGCGTCGTCGGGGCACGAAAGCTCAACCTCAAAGACGCGCTCGTCGTGCTCGCTTACGCGCGTGCGGCCGCACGAGATGCTGCCGGCAAGACCGGTCTCGTTCATGAGCTCGACCGTCACATGCTCAAGCAGATGGCAAAGCTCGGTCTGGCCCATGCAGTCCTGGAACTCGCGACCGGAATCACCCAGGCACAGGTGCTTGGCAATCGCCGGCACCAGGTAATACACGCGCGCCGTAGCCTCGATATCCTCCGAGGTCATGAGCGGCATGCCGGGGTTCACCAGCACGTGCGCGCAGATCTTGTCCTCGCTGACGGTGACCTTAAGGATGTTGAACAGGCCTGCCATAACTCTCCCCTACTCTTCCTTGTCCTACTCGTCGCCGTCGTGCGGATTCGCGGAACCCGCACCCGACGTCGTCGGCTCGTCTACCGAAGACTCGGAATCCTTTTTATCGGTTTCGGCCGGAGCAATCACGCGAATGAGCGAGATGCGCTGGCCACGCATCGACTGCACTTTAAACTTGTACCCCGCAACCTCAAACACCTCTCCGATGTCGGGCACCGAGTCGCAAAGCTCCAAAATCCAGCCGGCGATGGTCTCATAATCATCGCTTTCCTCAAGCGGCCAACCAAGCTCAATCGCGTCATCGCACGAAAAACGCCCATCAACGAGCCACTCGCGGCGCGAAAGGCGCGTGAGATACTTGTTGTCGGGGTCGAACTCGTCCTCGATCTCGCCGACGATCTCCTCGACGATGTCCTCGATGGTGATGATGCCGGCCGTGCCGCCGTACTCGTCCACAACCACCACGATCTGGTCGTGCGAGGTCTGCATCTCGGACAGCAGCGGCAGGATATCCTTGGTGTCGGGCACAAAGGTGGCGTCGCGCAAAAAGCCGGCGATGGGCTGGTCACCCTTGCCGTCGAGCGCGGGTTGGATCAGGTCCTTGATGTGCGCGATGCCGGCGACGTTGTCGGGATCCTCGTGATAGACGGGGATGCGGCTGAAGCCGGTCTGGCGCATGGTGGACAGCACGTCGGCGACCGTCTCGTCGTCCTCGCACATGGTGGTGTCCACGCGCGGCACCATGACCTCGCGGGCAACGGTGTCGCCTAGGTCGAAGATCTCGTGGATCATGCGCTTTTCCTCGTCGAGCAGGTCGTCCTGCTCCGAGACCATGTACTTGATCTCTTCTTCCGAGACGTTCTGGCGGTCGTCGGCACTCTTGATGCGCAGGATGCGGGCCAGGCCATCGGAGCAAGCGCCAGTCAGCCACACGAGCGGACGGGCGATCTTTTGGAAAAACGACAACGGTCCCACGACCTGCTTGGACACGCCCTCGGCGTTGGCCAGACCGATGCGCTTGGGCACAAGCTCGCCAATCACGATGGACACGAAGGCGACCGCAACGGTGATGATGACCGGCGCCAGGCCGCGCGCGATGGCAGAGAGCGGCGCGATGCCAAAGCTCGTGAGCCACGTGGCAAGCGGGTCGGACAGGCTCGTCGAGGCGACGGCGGACGAGGCAAAGCCCACGAGTGTGATGGCAACCTGGATGGTGGCGAGCAGCTGGTCGGAATCGGCGGCCAGCTTAATGGCGCGCTCGGCGCGCTTGTCGCCCTCCTCGGCCTCGTGCTCCAGCACGGCGCGCTTAGCCGTGGTGAGCGCCATCTCGGACATGGAGAAGTAGCCGTTGATGAGGGTCAAAACGAGGGTGGTGATAAGGGAGATGGCTATGTCCATCGGGAGTTTCTCGAACCTCCAAGATTCGGGCGTCAGGGTAAAACGTTGATGACGGATACGGCAATTGCGCCGGCGCCCAAACGGGGACGCGGGTGCGCAGGCATGGTCGCTAGATTACGAAGAGGATCACCGCCATGAACTGGAAGATGCTGCCGGCGAGCACCCACAGGTGAAACACGCTGTGCAGATAGCGCACGTTTTTGGCGATATAGAACGGCACGCCCGCGGTGTAGCACACGCCGCCGACGGCGAGCAGGGCAAGTGCCACGGGGTTGAGCAGCGACACAAGTTCGGGCAGCTTAAAAACGACGAGCCAGCCCATCAGCAGGTAGACCAGGCCGCTTACCCAGTGCGGTTGACGCTCGCGCATAAAGCACTCGAGGGCGATGCCGACAATGGCAATAGCCCATACGGCAAAGAACAGCGCGGGGCCGCCGTCGTTTGCGAGCGTGATAAGGCAAAACGGGGTATAGCTGCCGGCTATGAGCAGATAGATACAGCTGTGGTCGATAATGCGGAACACGCGTTTAGCGCCCGCGGGCTGAATCGCATGGTAGAGCGTAGAGGCTAGGTATTCGAGGATAATGCTGACGCCATAGACAATTGCCGCGGCCATGTGGGCCGGGCCCCCGCCGCGCAGGGCGGCGAATACGATCAGGAGCACCAGGCCCGCGATACCCAGCAGGCAGCCGACACCATGGGTGACGGAGTTCATGATCTCCTCGCCCACCGTGTAGTGTGGAACGGCCGCGGTCTTGGGTCGCGGCTTAGAACTGTCGCTCGAATCGGACATGCCGGTTACATCCTCCAACGTAAAGAGTTCTCAACACTATATCAAAGCGTCTAGGTACGTGCGAAATTTGCACCATACGTGACCCTTTGTTTACCCATTCTTTGCTTGTTGACGCATCAACGGCGAACGTCCATAATGCGCTTGCATTAAATGTTGATGTATTAACATCTTATAGGAGAATACCGCATGGCTCAAAACGCACGTTCCCATCGAAAGCTCAAGATAGCCGGCATCGTTGCACTGGTGGTTGTCGTTGCGCTGCTCGGATTTGCCGGCAACTTTCTGTTTGACTTTGCCCTGAATCCCCAAGCGCCCTACACCATGAAGATGATGCAGGATAGCAAGAACGACAAAGAAGGCGAGCAGCCGGATGCCGAGGAAACCGAGGCGCGGGCGTGGTTTAAAGAGAATCGCGAGAGCAGCAGCCTCACCGCAGATGACGGAACCGAACTTGCCGCTTGGTATTTTGCCGCCTCGGAGAACACCCACGATTACGCCGTCTGCCTGCATGGATATACCAACGAGCCCATCGGCATGGCCCGATACGCCAAGCGCTTCCACGACCGCGGCATGAACGTACTCGCGCCCGCCGCGCGCGCCCACGAGCGCTCCGGCGGCGACTATATCGGCATGGGCTGGCCCGAGCGGCTCGATGTCGTCGCATGGATCGAGCAAATCGTTCAGGCTGACCCCGAGGCACGCATCCTGGTCTTTGGCGAGTCGATGGGTGCGGCAACCGCCATGAACGTCGCGGGGGAACCTCTGCCCGCAAACGTGAAATGCATTATCGAGGACTGCGGTTATACGAGTGTTTGGGACGAGTTTTCTCTGCAGCTCAAGAACGTGTTCGGCTTGCCCAGCTTTCCCTTGCTCGATGTAGCAAACTTGGTATGCAACGTGCGCGCGGGCTACGACTTTCATAAGGCGAGCAGCGTGGAGCAACTCAAACACGCGACGGTTCCCATGCTGTTTATCCACGGCGACCAGGACACTTTTGTGCCGTACAGCATGCTCGACCAAAACTACGACGCGTGCGCCAGCAAGGTCAAGCAAAAGCTCACTATCCATGGCGCCACCCACGCCAAGAGCGCGCAGGTCGACCCCGAACTCTACTGGAACACGGTCGACAACTTCCTCGACGAGTATTTTTAGGCAAAAAGCAACGTCTGGGGTTTTGTTGCCAAAAAACGGTTTGTGGTCGGCGGGATTCGATTTTTCGCCGCACTTCCAAAAAGCCGCCCGTGAGCGCTGTGCTCACGGGCGGCTTTTGCTCAACTAACGCTACAAAGGCGCTTATTTTGTCCAATAGCTAGGCGCTACTTGACCTCGATGAGCTCATACTCGCTCGTGCCCAGGCCAATCTTCTCGGCGTGCGCGATGCACACGCGCCAGTCGGTGTCGGGATGCGTGATGCAGAAGGGATCCTTGGCCTGCTCGCCCTCCAGATACTCGTGGTTGTGCTCCATCTTGGCCGCGCTATCGGTGAGCTCGGTGTTGGGCAACGGCTCGGATGCCATGACGGCATCGGCGCAGGCCTGGTCAATGGCGACCGGGTCGAAGCTCGCGAACATGCCGATATCGTTGACGATAGGCGTGTCGTTTTCGGGATGGCAATCGCAGTTGGGGCTGATGTCCATGGCAAGCGAGATGTGGAAGCTCGGGCGGCCGTCGACGACGGCCTTCGTATACTCGGCGATCTTGCAGTTGAGCACGTCGGCCGCGGCCTCATAGCCGGGCTTGATGCAGTCCTGGTTGCATGCCGCAATGCAGCGTCCGCAGCCCACGCAGCGATCGTGGTCGATGGCAGCCACGTGCACCGTGCGAGTGTTGCCGTTGGCAAGCTCGCGCTCGCGGGTATCGTCAAACGAGATGGCGTTGTGCGCACAGATCTTTTCGCAGGCATGGCAGCCAACGCAGTGCTCGGTCGCGACGTTCGGCTTGCCGGCGGCATGCTGCTCCATCTTGCCGGCACGGCTACCGCCTCCCATGCCCAGGTTCTTCATGGCACCGCCAAAGCCGGCCTGCTCATGGCCCTTAAAGTGGGTGAGGCTGATCACGATATCGGCGTCCATGAGCGCCTGACCGATCTTGGCCTCGTGCACGTACTCGCCGCCCTCGACCGGGACGAGCGCCTCGTCGGTGCCCTTGAGGCCGTCGGCGATGATGATCTGGCAACCCGTGGCATACGGGGTAAAGCCGTTCTGGTAGGCGGTGTCGATGTGCTCGAGCGCGTTTTTGCGGCTACCGACATAGAGCGTGTTGCAGTCGGTGAGGAAGGGCTTGCCGCCCAGCTCCTTCACCACGTCGGCGACGGCGCGAGCGTAGTTGGGGCGCAAAAAGCTCAGGTTGCCCAGCTCGCCAAAGTGAATCTTAATGGCGACGAACTTGTTCTCAAAGTCGATCTGCTCAATACCGGCGTGACGGATGAGGCGCTTGAGCTTGTCGAGCTGGCTCTCGCGAGCATGCGTGCGCAGGTTGGTGAAGTACACCTTAGCGGGTGCTGCGGGTGCAGTTGCGGTCATAGATATATCCCCTCGGTCTATATGGCGTTACAGACATAGAGGATGGTACCAGTTAAAGCAGAGTTAAAGTCAAGTACGACACCTAGTCGTTGGGAACGTTCTTAAATGACTACTCTTGGACTTTGAGGGCTTCGGCCAGACTGACGCGCTTGATGGAGCGCGTGTGCAGCAGCGCCACGACCAGGTAGGTCGCAAAGCCGATTCCTGCGCACGCCGCCATGGACCAAGCGGGCACGTAGATCTCGATATTGCCGTTGTAGGCGAGCAGCATCGAGCGGAAGATGGCCGTGAGCGAGCCGATGATCACGGGCAGGCTCAGCACGAGCGACGCCGCCACGCACAGCGTGATCGAGCGGATGTACAGATGCGAGATCTCGCCATCGCGATAGCCAAAGACCTTCATGTAGCTAATCGAACGGGCGCTGTGGTCGATCACAGCCTTGGTCAGCAGGTACATAAACAGCAGAAAGATGAACACCGCGAGCCCGACCATCATGCCGATCATTTTGCTCATCATGCCGATGAACTGGTCGCCCACGGCACGCATGTCGTCGGG